>CAMJZI010000011.1 GCA_946410185.1 uncultured Porphyromonadaceae bacterium | reverse complement strand
CAATCATTACCTTACTACGACAAAGGTAATAAAAGCCGTGCAGCGATGAAAGTTTATTCGTCAAACTTCCATCGCTGCAAAGTTAGGGCTTAATTTCTCGGCCGTTAGGCCGATCGAAGTTTTAGGCACGAATGATGACACATCCTCTTGCTTTTGTAAATCGTTGCCGATCAAGTACTGATGAGTTCTTTCCAGTTGTTATTGGGCGAGAAGGATATCGATAAGTACAGTCACATCATTGATGTTGATTTGGCCGTTGTTGTCCACATCGGCACCAGGATGGTCTGCCAGGCTGGTGTTTCCAGACAGGAGCAAATCAATCAGTGCCGTCACATCGGTGATGGTAACATGTCCGTTACCGTCAACGTCGCCTGCAGGGGTATTCTCGACGATACGCTCAAAGAATTCACTCCACCGGCTGTCGGCCTGATAGGCCTCGACGGTGCCAGCGGGCACATGGAGCACACGGCCGTTATAATCGTAACCGTTTTCTCCATAACGGGCAAAGACGTAAGTTCCCATCCAGATTGCTGACGGGTCAGGAATGTCACAATAGACCTCGTTCAAGGACATGCAGTCAGCGAACGCCCAATTGCCGATTTCAGTGACAGTTGCAGGGATATACAGGCTTCTCAGTTCCTCGCATTCTTCAAAGGCACTCTGCCCGATAGAGGTGACCCCGTCGGGAATATCCATCACAGTCAGGTGCTTGCATTCGTTGAACGCATAAGCGCCAATCTTCTTAACGGTATTAGGAACGAAAGAACTTTGGCAACCCACAACCAACATGTCGGTCGCCGTCTCGATGACGGCATTGCAGTTATCGCGGGAATCAAACACTGGATTATCGCTTGCCACAGTAAGGTTTGTCAGCGAGGAGCATCCCTGAAAAGCCCCCGCACCTATTTCCACGACAGAAGCGGGAACATGGAAACTCGTCAAGCCAGTACAGAGCAGGAAGGCTTGGCTTTCTATCGTTGTGACGGAATTGGGGATGTTGATACTCGTCAAGCTGTAACGATAAGAGAACGCCAAATAGGCAATAGTGGTGACAGTATTGGGGATAACGGTGTTCTTGCAGCCCTCAATCAGGGTGTTGGTGGCAGTCTCGATAATGGCGTTGCAGTTATCACGCGAATCATAGACAGGATTATCGCTATTCACAACAATACTCTCCACTGTCCAAGTGGCGTCAAATGCACCCGACTCAATGGAAGTAACAGACGCGGGAATCATAATACTCTGTAGGCTGTTACATTCACTGAAGGCATAGTAGCCAATCTTGGTCACCGAATTGGGAATATTCACGCTCGTCAGATTGCGGCATTCTGTAAAGGAATAGGAGTTGATTACCGTGACACCATAAGGTATAGTGACGCTGGTCAGGCCAAGGCAGCCACGGAACGCGTATTTTTTAATCTGGGTGATGGTGTTGGGAATGGTCAGGTTCGTTACCTCGCTTCCGTTCATGTATAGGTGCTGGGCATAATACAACGGGTTGGCATTGATACTCCCAAAATCAATGTTGCACCATGCCGCTAAATCGGTGATTTCCACGTGCTTAAGTCCGCTACAGCCAGTAAATGCATTGCTGCCTATTGTAGTGACCGAAGCGGGTATGGACACGCTGGTCAAGCTTCTATCAGAGCCAAACGCATAATCGCCGATGGTGGTAACAGAATTGCTAAGAGTGAGATTTGTCAGGTTCTCGCAGAAATAGAACGCATATGCGCCGATAGTGGTCACTGAATTGCCGATGATGGCGCTCGTCATCGCTGGACAGTAATAGAAGGCCATCTGGCCGATGGTGACGACAGAATTGGGGATGGTCACACTCGTCAGGTTCTCGCAGTAATAAAATGCCCGCTCGTCAATCTCAAGAATAGTGTTGGGCATGGAGACACTACTCACATAGCAACCGACAAAAGCCCTGTTGCCGATGGCGGTCACAGTGCGGGTCGTGCCTTGGTAGGTGACCGACGAAGGAATGACGACATCACCGCTGTAATTGTAATTTGGGGACCGTGCTACTGTCGCCTCGTTACCGTTGATATCATAGTAAATACCGTCTACCTCAAAGTCATAGGCTTGGGATGTGGCTGGTAACAGCAGTGACATCAGCAACACAATGGGTAAGAATAAATGTTTCATAACGCGATATTTTTTGTGATTAATAATTGTTCAGGTTAAAGAAAGAGCTTTAAAAAATTACAGATTGACAAGTAACCTATCTGCAAAGAAAACATTTTCCCGCCAAAATACCAAATAATATGTCGTTTTAAAAGAAAAAATAGAGACGCAATGTTTCGCGTCTCTACAATTATTATTTTAGTGTCTTAGCGAGTGGCCCTAGGATGTGGATGCCCCTAAAACCTAACGCCTAATGCTTAGCTCTCCTTCTTGGCGCGCAGGCAGGAGACGGCCAGGAAGAGGATGAGGGCGATGTACATCACGATGGCCAGAATGTTGCTGGCGGTCTCGCCCAGCGGGCTGGTGTACTTGAAGCCGAAGAAGATCATCGCTGCGCTGACGACGCCCATCAGGGCACCACCGGCGATGAAACCGCTGGCCAACAGCGTGCCGCGCTCCTTGCGTGCGGCGTTAACCTTCTCATCCTTGCTGCGGCTGCCGACGAACCAGCTGATGATGGCGCCGACAAGCAGCGGGGCATTCAACTGCAAGGGGATGAACATACCCAGCGAGAAGGGCAGGGCAGGCACCTTGAGCCAGTTGAGCAGCAGGGCGAGGATAGCGCCCACACCGTAGAGTAACCAGGGGGTCTCGCCACCCATCATCAAGGGCTTGATGACAGCGGCCATGGCGTTGGCCTGGGGAGCCACCATGGCGTTGGGGCCGGTGAAACCGTAGGCCTTGTTCAGAATCATCATTACACCGCCGACAGTGGCTGCCGACACGAGGGTGCCGACAAACTTCCACGTCTGCTGCTTGGCGGGTGTGGTACCAATCCAGTAACCGATCTTCATATCGGTGACCATGCCGCCAGCCATCGACAAAGCGGTGCACACAACACCACCGATAACCATGGCAGCAACGATGCCCTTGGAACCCTCAAGACCGATGGCGACGAAGATCACGCTGGCCACGATAAGGGTCATCAGGGTCATACCGCTCACGGGGTTGCTACCCACGATGGCGATGGCGTTAGCGGCCACAGTTGTGAACAAGAAGGCGATAACCAGCACAACCAAGAAGGCAACAATCGTTTGAACCAGGTTGTGAATCACGCCAATGTAGAAGAACACAAAGGTAACTGCCAGCGCTGCCAGCAGGGCGAACACGAGCACCTTCATCGAGATGTCGCGCTGATGGCGCTCAACCTGCACGTCCTGGCCCTGACCCTTAAAGGCTTGGCCTGCCAGACCAGCGGCATTCTTGATAACGCCCCACGACTTGACGATGCCGATGATACCGCTCATGGCGATACCGCCGATACCAATGTAGCGGGCTCCGCCGGCAAAGATGTCCTCAGGTGCCATCTGGGCAAAGTCGGGATTCATGCCCAGCAAGGGAACGATGACCCACCAGATGAAGGCACTACCGGCAAAGATGATGAACGCGTAGGGCAGGCCGATGATGTAGCCCAGACCCAGCACGGCGGCACCGGTGTTGATCTTGAAGACCATTTTCACGTTGTCGGTAAACGTCTGCATGGCCGGGATGGCTTGGGTGGTGAGCACCTCTTTCCACCAGCCGAAGGTCGACAGCAGGAAGTCGTACAGACCGCCCACGAGTCCGGCGATGAGCAACGGGCGCGCCTGATCGCCACCCTTCTGGCCGCTCACGAGCACCTGGGTGGTTGCGGTGGCCTCGGGGAACGGGAACTTGCCGTGCATGTCGCTCACAAAGTACTTGCGGAAGGGGATAAAGAACAAAATGCCCAGACAGCCGCCCAGCAGCGAGCTGAGGAACACCTCAAGGAAGTTGACGGTGATCTCGGGATACTCGGCCTGCAGGATGTAGAGGGCGGGCAGGGTAAAGATGGCTCCTGCCACGATAATGCCCGAAGCGGCACCAATCGACTGGATGATGACATTCTCGCCCAGCGAGTTCTTGCGCTTGGTCACCGCACCGATGCCGGCAGCGATGATAGCGATGGGAATAGCAGCCTCAAACACCTGGCCCACCTTAAGGCCCAGATAGGCTGCCGCGGCACTGAAGATGACCGCCATGATCAGACCCAGCGAGACCGAGTAGGGCGTAATCTCGGGATACGTCTTGTCGGGCTTCAAGATGGGGACATATTTCTCCCCGGGCTTGAGTTCGCGAGCGGCATTCTCGGGCAGCGCGATCTCGTCTTGCTGTTCTTGAACAATGATTTCTTCGTCTTTCATAAAATTAATAGATGTTGTTATGGATATAATTTATTGGTTGACTTTAGATGGTTAACAAACTGCGAAGATAGGCAAAAATCAATTAACCTGTACCATCCATGGCGTGAAATGTTTGTTTTTTTGTGAGATTGAAGTTTTTAGCTATCTTTGCATGACCAATAATTATAATTAGGAGTAGTGTTATGATGAAGAGAATCATTTTGATGGCCCTCATGACCATGATGGCTATAGGGGCCGTCAAGGGCCAGAATACCTATTGCAGCGAGCAGGTGACCCTCGAGGACCTTGCGGCATATATCGACACCATGCGTCCTGTCGACCCGCACGTCAAGTTGTTCTATGCCAACCTGGTGAACAATCCCACACACAGCTACCGCATCGAGCACCTGGACGTGGGCTTTAACGGTTGCACGGGGCACGTCGACGAGCAGGTGGTCATGGCCGATGGCTCGAAGCGTGACAATGCCTTCACCTTCAACCAGCAGGGCTTGCTCACACAGTCTGTCATCCAGGGGAACAAGGGGAACAAGACGGTGGTCAACTACACCTATTCCTATGATCCGGTGATGGGCTTCTCCATCAAGCAGAGCAAGAGCAAGAACGTGACCATCAACTATGCACCCATCTATGGCGATCACGGCCGTCGCGAGTCCATCAAGGGCAGCAATGGCAGCCGTCAGGACTATACCTATAACGAGAACGGGCACCTGACCAAGCTCGTCATCACTCCCGCCAAGGGTGACAAGCGCACCCTGCTCTACCAGGATGGTTATGTGGTGCGTGAGGAGACTGGCGGGCGTGTATTGCGCTACCACTATGACTTTGACACCGCCACGGGAAAGAAATTCCTCATTTCGATCGAGGAGATGAAGGACGGCAAGGTGCTGCACACACGCGCGTTTGACTACGACATCGATACGCATGGCCGCTACACCCGTGTGAGCATCGCCCTCGACGGCAAGCCCCAGATGACCATCACCCGCAGGTATGGCAAGTAGGCCTTAAGCTTTAGCTTTTAGGGGGAATAGACAATAAAAAAGCAGGCTTTGACGTTTTAATAGTTAAAGCAACAGTAACGTATGTTCATGAGACGGATACTTTATATCATGGTGGGCGTGATGCTCGCTTCGGTGGCTTTGTCATTGACATCCTGCAAGGGTCCCAAACTCAAGGATGCCGACGAGGCCTATGATCGCGGCGAGTACTATGACGCTGCCACCATCTATCGCAAGCTCTATAACCGCTATAACCGCAAGCAGGATGCCTGGCTGCGTGGCGAACTGGCCTTCCAGCTGGGTATGTGCCACCTGAAGCTCAATCAGGGCAACCGCGCGACGGCTGCGTTCCAGAATGCCATCCGTTACAATTATGAGGACTCGACCACGCTGCTGCGGCTGGCGCAGTCACAGCAACGCGAGGGGCAGTATGCCGCCGCCATCAAGAGCTACAACGAGTATCTGGACATGTTCCCCGATGACTGGGAGGCACTGGCGGGTATCCGTGGCTGCGAGTTGGCCCCTCAATGGAAGGAAGAAGGCTCTCGTTACATTGTCAAGTCCTTCTACAGTTCACGTCGAGCCGATTACTGCCCGATGTATCTGGACAAGAACATGGAGTATCTTTACTTCACATCGACCAACGAGAAATCGACCGGAGAATTGCGCAGCGAGATCACGGGTACCAAGAAGGGTGACATCTACTTCTTCAAGAAGGATGAGAAAGGGGTGTGGTCGCGTCCTGAAGTCGTGGATGGCGGGCTGAACACCGAACATGACGAGGGCGCCGCGGCTTTCTCTCCCGATGGCATGACGATGTATCTGGCCAGAGCAGTCCGTCAAGACTGGCCCACAACGGTAGAAATCTACACCAGTTCACGCAGCGAGGCCAAGTGGGGCGCTCCGCAGAAGTTTGAAATCACTGCCGACACGTTGAGCAACTATTCCGACCCGGCCGTCAGCCCCGATGGCAAGTGGCTGTATTTTGCAAGTGATATTCCTGGAGGACAGGGTGGCACCGACATCTGGCGCATCAACATCAAGGACAAACACGGTACCCTGGAGAACCTGGGACCGCAAATCAATACCAAGGGCAACGAGCGTTTCCCCAATGTGCGCACCGACAGCCTCTTGTATTTTGCCAGCGACGGTCATCCAGGAATGGGTGGCTTGGACCTGTTTGTGGCCAAGTTGCAGCCCCGTGACGAGAACGATAAAATGTCACTTGACCGTTATGTTGTCGAGAACATGGGCGTTCCCATGAACTCGTCGGCCGACGACTTTGGCATCACCTTTGGCCAGGGCGAGAGCGGCCTGTTTTCGAGCAACCGAGGTGATGCCCGTGGCTATGACCACATCTTCTCGTTTATCAAGCCTGATCTGCAGATTTGGATTTCGGGCTATGTGGTTGATAAGGATGACGAACCCGTGCCCAATGCTGTTATCCGTATCGTGGGCGACGACGGTAGCAACCAGAAGACCGCGGCCAAGCCCGATGGCTCGTTCCGCTTCGACCTGCAGCGTGGCGTCAAGTATGCCATGCTGGCCAGCGCCGACGGCTACCTTAACGCGCGCCAGGAATTTGTGAGCGATAGCGTTGAGGAAGATGCGGAGTATAATGTGGACTTTATCCTTGCCGCGATGTTCAAGGCCCAGATTATCGAGAATATTTTCTATGACTTTGACAAGGCCGTTTTGCGCGATGAGTCTAAATTGGCTCTCGACAGCATGGTGATGCTCTTGAAGGACCATCCTAACATCGTCATCGAAATGGCTTCGCACACCGACCGCATCGGTAGCCAGAAGTATAACCAGGGGCTCTCGCAGCGCCGTGCCCAGAGTGTGGTGGATTATCTTGTCGAGAACGGCATTCCGCGGGAGCGCCTCAAGCCCGCCGGCTATGGCAAGTCGCGTCCCAAGACGGTGACCAAGCGCATCCACAGCCAGTATCCGCAGTTTGAGGAGGGCGTGACGCTGACCGAGGAGTTTATCAAGGGACTAAGCAAGGAAGACAAGGAAGCCGCCGACCAGATCAACCGGCGCACCGAGTTCACTGTTCTGGACACCGATTTCCAGTATTAAACAAAAAAACCACCCGCAGGTGGTTTTTTTTGTTTGCTGGTACTGATGTTCGGGTCTATCGACCGATGCAATAGTATGCGAAGCCCAGATCCTCGAGCTCCTCGCCATCATAGACGTTGCGGCCATCAATAACGACGGGCGTCTTCATGAGGCTCTTGACCATTTGCCATGCAGGGATGCGGAATTGGCGCCACTCGGTGAGCAACATCACGGCATCGGCTCCCTTGACGGCGTCATACATGTCCAGACCGCAATACACGGTGCTCCAGCGACGCTTGGTGGCGTTCATGGCTACCGGGTCATAGACGCGCACGTGACATCCAGCTTCCATCAGCAGGTTGATGGTGTCGATCGACGGGGCAGCGGTCATGTCGTCGGTCTCGGGTTTGAAACTCAATCCCCACAGAGCCACCGTTTTGCCTTCCAGATCACCCTTGAAGTGGTTGTTGAGTTTCTTGAACAGGATGCGCTTCTGGCGGTTGTTCACGTTCTCGACCGCTTTCAGGATTTCCATGTCATGGTTGTGCTCGGCACCTATCTTGATCAAGTCGTTGATGTCCTGGGGAAACAACGTGCCTCCGTAGCCACAGCCGGGGAAGATGTATTTAGGGCCGATGCGGCTGTCACTGCCCACGCCGTGGCGCACCACGTTCACGTCGGCTCCCACGATTTCACACAAGTTGGCGATTTCGTTCATGAAGCTCACGCGCGTTGCGAGCATCGACGTGGCCGCATACTTGATCATCTCGGCAGTGCGGGTGTCGGTGTAGATGACCGTGCGGTTGTTATGCATCAGGATGGTGCGGTAGAGCCGTTCCATGGCCTGGCGTGAACTGGTAGTCTCGGTGCCGATGACAATACGGTCGGGCTTCATGAAGTCCTTGATGCCGTTGCCCTCGGTAAGGAAGTCGGGGTTGCTGGCCACGTCAAACTTGATGTTGGAGGCGCCTCGGGCTTCCAGGGCCTCGGTGATGATTTTGGTCACATGCTGGGCCGTGCCCACGGGCACGGTCGACTTGATGACAAACACGCTGTAACGGGTGATGTGCTGACCAAAGTCCTTGGCAATCTCGAGGATGGGCGTCAAGTCGGTAGAACCGTCCTCGCTCGCCGTGGTGTCGATAGCGCAAAAGACGAAGTCCTGGTCGATGAACCCTTGTTTATAATCGCTCGAGAACACAAGACGCTTGTCGTTGACGTTGCGGGCAATCATGTTGTCCAGACCGGGCTCGTAAATAGGGATGGCACCATAGACGAGCCGGTTAATCTTCTGACTATCACGGTCTACACAAGTCACATTGACACCTAGGTCGGCAAAGCACGTTCCGCTCACCAGACCCACATATCCTGTTCCTACTATCGATACGTTCATATCAACAATTGATTTTTATCCTAATTTAGGTTTACAGATGGATTTAATTCGCAAATATACTAAGATTTATCAAAAATTTCTTGTGTTTTTCATTAAAAATTGCTAAGTTTGCCAACTCCAAACGATGAATTGTTATCCTACTTGTTGTAAATCAACTTGTTTAACCAAAATAAATTTTCTTTACATTATGAAAAAGTATTTAGCTGAAATGGTAGGTACGATGGTACTGGTACTCATGGGATGTGGTGTTGCGGTCAGCTTGGGTTGCAATCCCATTACTAACATTCCCGCTGTAGTGGGCACTGCTCTTGCTTTTGGCCTCGCTGTTGTTGCTATGGCCTACACGATTGGCGGCATCAGTGGTTGCCACATCAATCCCGCCATCACTCTGGGTGTGTTCCTGAGTGGCCGCATGAGCGCTAAAGACTGCGGCATGTACATCGTTTTCCAGGTAATCGGAGCCTTTATCGGTTCTGCCTTACTTTACTTGCTCACAACCAATGTGATGGGAATGGACGGTACTGGAGCCAATGACCTGCAGGAAGGTGTGTCGGTGATGGGCGGTCTGCTGGCCGAGATTATCTTTACTTGTGTGTTTGTGCTTGTGGTGCTTGGTGCTACCGCCAAGACCAACGGTGCCACTAACAACTTTGCCGGCCTGGCCATTGGTTTGTCGCTGGTACTTGTTCACTTGGTTTGCATCCGTTACACCGGCACCTCGGTTAATCCTGCCCGCTCGATTGCTCCCGCAGTTTTCCAGGGTGGAACCGCATTAGCCAACCTGTGGATCTTCATTGTCGGCCCGTTTGTTGGCGGTGCCCTTGCAGCCCTGATCTGGAAAGTCATTGACTGCAACTGCGATAAGAAAGCCGAATAAGTTCTTGTTACACTTTAATACAATCAAGTCACATTATGAATTACAAGATTATTGACATTGAAGGCATTGGTGAAGCCTATGCTCCCAAATTGATTGCCCAGGGTGTTGAGACCGTTGAGCAACTGCTGGACCGCTGCGCCGCACCTGCAGGACGCAAGGAACTAGCCGAGAAGACCGGCATCAGTGAGAAACTGATTCTCAAGTGGACCAATCATGCCGACCTGTTCCGCATCAACGGCATCGGCCCGCAATTCGCCGAACTGCTGGAAGCCGCTGGCGTTGACACCGTTAAGGAACTGCGTCACCGCGTTGCCGCCAACCTGGCTGCCAAGGTGGCCGAGGTCAACGAGGAGAAGCACCTGTGTGGCCGCGTTCCCGTCGAGAGCGAGATCCAGAAGATGATCGACCAGGCCAAGGAAATCGAGCCCCGCATGACCTACTAGACGGCGGTATAATGGTAGAATAATCCACTGATTAACAGTAATCCGCTGGGCGATAGACGCTCGGCGGATTATTGTTTTATGGCGCAATGGGATGGGTGGTCCTCAGGGAGTGGTGAGTTCGCCGCACAGGTCGCTCACCATGTATTTCTTGACCATGCTGGGCGAGTACCGCATGCCAAAGAGGAACATCAACTTGGTGATGGCGGCCTCGCTCGTCATGTCCGCACCGCTGATGACACCGGCGTCGAGCAGCGTCTTGCCCGTCTCATAGAGCGTGCAGTTCACGCCGCCGTTCACACACTGGGTCACGTTGACGATGACCACGCCGCGCTCCACGGCCTCCTTGATGCACTTGATGAACCAGGAGTGGTTGGGAGTGTTGCCGGCCCCGTAGGTCTTGAGCACGATGCCCTTGATGCCGGGCGTGTGCAGCAGGTAGTCCAGTGTCTGCTCGGTCATGCCGGGGTTGAGTTCCAGGAACATGACATTGGTGTCCATGTCGGTGCACACCCGCAGCGGGCGCGGCGGCATCTTCCTCAGGCTGGCCTCGTTATACTCGATGTCGAGACCGATTTCGGCCAGTTCGGGATAGTTGAAACTCTTGAAGGCGTTGAAGTTGTCGGCGCTCATCTTGGTGGCACGGTTGCCGCGCCACAGGTAGTTCTCAAACAGGATGGCAACCTCCTGTACGCGCGGCCGTCCCTTCTCGTCGATGGCGGCAGCCACCTGCAGGGCGGTGATGAGGTTCTCCTCGCCGTCGGTGCGCACCTCGCCGATGGGCAGCTGCGAGCCGGTGATGATGACGGGTTTGCTCAGGTTCTCGAGCATGAAACTCAACGCCGATGCCGTGAAGGCCATCGTGTCGGTGCCATGCAGAACGACAAAGCCGTCGTAGCGGTCGTAGTGCTCCTCGATGGCCAGGGCGATGTCGCGCCAGTGGGTCGGGTCCATGTTGCTGCTATCGATGGGCGGGTTGAACTGCAGGTTGTCGATGTCATAGTCTAGTTTCTTGACCTTGGGCACATTGTCCATCAGGTGGTCAAAGTCAAACGGCTGCAGGGCATGGGTCTGTGGATTCTCAATCATGCCGATGGTGCCGCCAGTATAGATGATGAGTATTTTGGGCCGTTTCATTGCTTATCAATAGTTTAAGGTGTTTCTTGTCTTAATAGTACTTGACCGCGATCAAAAGCCTTGCGGAAAAACAACAGCTGGTAGTCAAGAGAGTTCACCCAGTAGTCCCAACTGTGGCGACCAGGGCGAACGGTGAAGTCATGGTCGATACCTTTCTCGACCAGTTGCTCGTGCAGGGCGATGTTGTTCTTGATGAAAATATCGTTCAGGCCGTCGTCGATGATGATGTTCTGAGCGGGCTTGAGCGTGCTGTTCTTCACTTGGTCCACCAGATTGCACACCGCGTGGTCGTGCCAGCGCTGCTTGTTGTCGGCATAGCTGCCCAAGCGGTTCTTGATGTGCCAGCTCTCCGGGAACTGGGTAATGTCCATGTTGCCGCTCATACTGCCGCATGACCAGAACACGTCAGGATGACGAAAGGCCAGGAACAGCGCGCCGTGACCGCCCATGCTCAGGCCCGTGATGGCGCGCATGTAGCGGTTGGCATGGGTGCGGTAGTGGCTGTCGATATAGGCAACCAGTTCCTTGCTCACATAAGTCTCGAACTGCATCGTCGGGTCGATGGGCGAGTCAAAGTACCAACTGTCCTGCCCGTCAGGGCACACGATGATGACTTCATATTGATTGACCAAGCTGTCCAGATTGGCTTTGTGCGGCCAGTCGCCATAGCAGCCAGTCGCGCCATGCAGCAGATAGAGGACGGGGAAATGAGTGTCGTTCTCAAAGTAGCTATCGGGCACGATGACCACATTCTTGATGCCGCGACTCATGGCCTCGCTCATTACTTCGATGGTGTCGGCCTGAGGGGGCCGTTGAGTGTTCAGCAATGAAGGATGAGCGCACGCCGTGGTAGCCATGAGCAACATGGTTACCAGCAACATGATGGGTAGCAGGTATGGCTTTTTCATTTCTCCTTGATTTTTACTGGTCGTTTTTTCTTGAAGAAGTCGGTCATCAACTGGGCGCACTCGTCGGCCAGCACGCCGCACGTGACCACCGTCTTGGGGTGGAATGGCGAGGCGCACATCGTGTGGTAGCCGCGCTTGTCGTCGCTGGCGCCATAGACGATGCGAGAAATCTGGCTCCACGCCAGCGCCCCGGCACACATTAGGCAGGGCTCCACGGTGACATACAGGGTGCAGTCGGTCAGGTACTTGCCGCCCAGCGTCGAGGCCGCGGCGGTGATGGCTTGCATCTCGGCATGGGCGGTGACATCGGTCAGAGCCTCGGTCAGGTTGTGGCCGCGCCCGATGACGCGTCCCTTGCTCACGATAACGGCGCCGATGGGCACCTCATCGCGCTCGAGTGCCTTGTGGGCCTCGTCGAGCGCCAGGCGCATGTACTTGATGTCGATATCTTCCTTGTTCAGCATCAGTTCAGGAACACTTTACGGGTCGTGTTGCCCACCCGCACGATGTAAACGCGCGGTCCAGGCAGACTGATCCAGTTATTAATGGATGGCCGCTCATACCACAGGTTGCCATACACGTCGTAGATAAAAGTCCACATCCCGTGTGTGTCGCCACCGATGTAGATGGTGCCGTCCAGGCCCAGGATGGTCAGTTTGCCCTCGGGACGTTCTTCCTCGATCCCCTCGATGGCGGCGGGCTCTGAGGTGGCGACCAGTTGCAGGTCTTCCTCGTCATACATCAAGGTGGTGGGCACAACCAGGTAATCGGTGCTCTGGGCACCAATGGGCAGGAAATACCGTTCGGCAGCAGTTATGGCCATCAGATAACCATCGGGGCCATAGATTTTATAGGCCAGGCTGTTGCCTAGGGTTAATGCCGTCCAGTTCTCGCCCAGATGCTCTTGCTGCATGGTGGGCATTACGGCCAGACCCTCGTCGATCCACAGCGAGAACCGGTCCTCGTTGCCCCAATCGGCATCGTCTTGATAACGTCGGGTGGTTGCGGCATCGGGCAGCATCACCTGCATGGAGCCACAGCCGTCAAAAACCTCATCGCCCAGTGTGAGGGGAGGATAAGCTGCATCGCTATAGATTTCGTTCAGATTATAGCAGTACCCGAAGGCCTTGTCGTCGATGGTCTGCAGGGATGCCGGCAGGAATACCGTGCGCAGGCTGGAACAGTCTTCAAAGGCTCCCATGCCGATGCTGGTCACCCCCTCGGGCAGCACAACATGACTCACGGCGGTACCGGCCAGCATATATCGGCTCACCGCCTTCAGTCCCAACGGCAACGTGATGCTGGATAGTTGCTCGGCATCGGCAAATGCCGCCTCGCCTATCATGGTCACGCTGTTTGGAATCTGCACCTCGGTGACCGAGGACTGCCAGAAAGCCCTTGGGGCGATGGCCGCCACGTCATAGTTCACGCCATCGCAATAGACCCGCTCGGGCAGGATGATACATCCCTGATAGTGGTTGATTCCTTCGCGCAGGGCTGGGGTAACGGCCACTTGACTGTCGTTGATGATTTGATAGTAGATGCCGTTGGCAACGATGTCCTGCGCTTGCATGTTCATGGCGCAGCACATCAGGACAATCGTCAATGGCAACAGGATATGTTCACTCAGTTTCATGATTATTCACGATAATAAACACGCTTGACCCTGGGCGAAACGCTGGTCAAAATCTCATAGGGGATTGTGCCTCGGGCCTCGCTCAGTGTTTCGACAGGCACATGTTCGCCGAAGATCTCGACCGTGTCACCCACCTTGCAGGGGGCATCGGTCACGTCAATCATCACGGCATCCATGCACACGGTGCCAATCGTGGGACACAGCTTGCCGTTGACCCACATGTTCACCCTGCCGTTGCCAAAGTGGCGGTCGAAGCCGTCGGCATAGCCGATGGTTACTGTGGCGATGCGGCTGTCGCGCTGCAACAGACCCTGTCTGCCATAGCCGATGGTTGTCCCTGCTGGCCATTCTTTGATGCTGATGATGATGGACCTCAACGCCGACACGGGCATGAGGGCATCCTCGCTGCCGTCGGACAGGGTGCGGATGCCATACAGGCCGATGCCGATGCGCACCATGTCGTATTGCCGCTCGGGAAAACGCACCAAGCCGCTGGTGTTGAGCACGTGGCGCATGATGTGATGGTCAAAAGCCTGTTGCAGTTGCTCACTGCAAGCATCAAAATAGTCAAACTGCTGCTGGGTATATTCGTCCTGGTCTGGGTCGTCGGCCACGCTCAGATGGGAGAATACCGATGCAGGCTTGATGACATCCTGGCTCTTGAGCAACTCGATGAGGTCGGGAAGTTGCTCGCTGACAAATCCCAGACGGTGCATGCCGCTGTCAATCTTGATGTGCACGGGAAAATCCTTGACCCCATAGCGCCTGCCCTCCTTGATGAGTTCGCGGGCCATGTCCAGACTGTAAACCTCTGGTTCAAGGCGGTACTGGAACATCGCTTTATAATTCACCCCATTGGGGTTGAGCACGATGACTGGCATGGTGATGCTGGCTTTGCGCAATTCCACGCCCTCGTCATGGACGGCGACAGCCAGGTAATCACAGCCGCAATCCTGCAGGGTCTTGGCAATCTCGTAGCTGCCTGCTCCGTAGCCGCTGGCCTTGACCATGCCAACGGTCTTGGTACCTGGTTTGATAAGCGACTTGAAGAACTTGAAATTGTGGGCCAGAGCATTCAGGTCAACTTCCATGACCGTCATGTGCTGTTTGGCCTCAAGCAGGTCGATGATCTGGCTGAACCCGAAACTGGGGTCACCCTTGATCAAGATGGTCTCGTCGTCAAAATCGCCCTTGGCGACATCGTTGATAAAATCTTGGGTGTCATTAAAGAAGCGCGCCATGGGCATCCCGGCAAAGTACTGGCTATAGCGGCACATGTCCTTGCCGATGCCGATGAGACGGTTCACTCGCTTGGTCTTGAGCAGTTCGCTCACGCGGATGTAGAGTTCGTCACCGCTGTAACTCTCGGTAGCCAGGTCGCTCAGAATCACTGTGCACGGACGGTTGCCTGCGCGACGTGTCATGAAGTTGAGCGCCGGCGTCAGGGAGTTATAGTCACTGGTGTAGCTGTCAACAATAACCGTACAGTTGTTCACTCCCTCGATGACGTTGAGGCGGGTGCCCACCGGGGTGAGTGCTGCCATGCGTTGCGCGATGACTTCGGGGCTCAGTCCCAAGTGCAGTAGCACCGCTATGCAGGTGATGGCGTTGTCCAGATCGCGGTCGGCAGTGAAAGGAATAGTCACTGCGCCAGGCTGGCCGTCGTAGGTATAGTGCAGGGTCGTGGTGCAATCGGTGCGATCGGTCTTATCGACTTGTAACGGAGCCTCGCAGTGGTTGCGCGACCATGACATGGACAGGGCCACGTCACTCTCGAGCAGCGGTGCTATGGTGTGAGTCACCAGCGGATCATCGGCACAATAGACGACACACTCGCAGTTGAACAGGATCTTTGCCTTTTCCTGGGCTTTCTGCTCCATCGAGGCAAAGCCGTCGTTGTGCTCACTGCCCAAATTGGTGATAATGCCTATGGTGGGGCGTATCATCGCCTGCAGGTTGTCCATCTCGCCAGTGGTGGAAATGCCGGCCTCGATGATGGCCAGATCGGTGTTGTTGTCAATGTCCCATAACGACAAGGGCACACCAATCTGCGAGTTATAGCTGCGGGGCGAGCGCACAATGCGGTAGTCGTCTTTGAGCAGCTGGTAGAGCCACTCTTTGACCGTGGTCTTTCCACGACTGCCCGTGATGCCGATAACCGGCAACTCGCGGAAGCGGCGACGGTGGAAGGTGGCTAACGTCTGCAATGCGTCGAGTGGCGATTCCACGGCGATGTAGTTGGCGCCGGTGCATTCGGGCAGGGCATAGTAGTCACTGGCCACGACAAAGTTGCGCACTCCTTTGTCAAACAGGTCGGGGATGTAGTTGTGACCATCGCCCGCGTCGGTGCGCAGGGCAAAGAAGATGGTCTCGCCAGGCAACGTCAGCGACCGGGAATCGGTGAGCAGCTGGCTTACGATAGCCTCCTCGTCAACTATTTGTCCGCCGGTAACTTCCAGCACATTGGATATTTCGGTAATTGAGTATTTCATGATCGGTCAAGTACTTTTTGGAGTTCGGTATTCTGCTCCAGGTAGGGATATTCCTTGATGAGGTTACGCACCACGCTGGCGGTGTCGGCATTGAAGCGGTCCACCGTCTCGCGGTTGCTGCTCATGGGCCTGTGCTGCAGGCGCTTGTGGATGCGTTCGCAGCGGGCTACGGCCAGGGCGCTATGGTCATCCAGGTAAGTTGCCTGGAAGGCCTGCCAGATGTATTCCACAGCCACGTCGCTAGGATGCACCATGTCGCTGCTGTAGAAGCGGTAGTCGCGCAGGTCATCAAGCATGATCTCATAGGCAGGGAAGTAGTCGCAGTAATCCCTGTGGCGTTTCATCACCTCATGGATGGCAACGCGCAGCGAGGCCTTGCTCAACGAGTTGGTGTCCAGCCCGTCGGCAATATGGCGAATGGGGCTCACTGTGAGGATGATTTTCAACCCGGGATTGAATTCGTGCAGGGCTGTGAGCATGGCGTCGAGCACGTCGGTCATCTCGCCCACGGTAGCCATTTTACGTTCAAACTCGTGCTGTGGCACCTTGTGGCAGTTAGCAACCACTTCGCTCGTCGCCTTCAGGCGATAAACGATAGAAGTGCCCAGCGTGATGGTGAGCAGTTGGGCGGTTTCCAGGGCCTGATGCCCTTGCTCGATGCGGGCGTTCATGTGGTCGATGGCCACCTGTTTGTCGGGCTTGGAGTGGCGCGAGTGGAAATCATAGCTGTTCCACACACCGCCCTGCATGAACAACTCCTGCCCCGCCACTGGGCGGCACTCGATGAGGCGTTGCACGCCGCGGGCTATGCTCATGGGGTTGTAGAGCGTCCCCATGGGATTGACCGTGGCATTGATAAGGGCTCCGTGCATCTTGGCACCGATGTTGTCGCTGAAGCATGACCCCAACAGCACCACACTGTCGCTGTGGTGCAGCCAATTACGGTTCTCGCCCGTCTTCACTGTCGTCCTGAACTCCATTGAAACTTAAAATGGTTGTTTTAACAGGCAAAGGTAGTGCAAACCGAACACAATGCCAAATTTATTTGAGCATTGTTGAGGTGTAGCCTACCTTGGCCGAAGGCAAAGATAAGGTATTTTTGGTAAAATATCCTCACTTTATTGACATTATTTAAAAAGCAGTTTTCTGCCGGATGACAAAAAATGAGGGCTCTAGTCTTCTAAAGCCCTCATTGATTAGGTGTTAAGGTCTATTATTTCTTAATGAAGTTGAAATTACCCGTGATGTCGTTGAAATAGACATCGTAGGTGCCTGCTTTGACAGGGATGTTAACTCCACCCTGCACGCCACGTCCGAAGGGGAATGTTTCAGCACCCCAGTTGTTTGACCAATCATTGTCGGCTGCAAATTTGACTTCGCTATCGGTGGCAAGAGTAAAGTTCCTGAAAATCCAGTTGTGGTTTTCCTTGTCGGGATTCAACTTGGTCATGTTGTAAGCGGGGTCAGTAACCTCCCAATCCGAATGGTAACCCACGATGTTGATGGTGTTGAACATCATGGCAGTAGAGTTGTAGGGATAGAAGTAGAAACTGTCAGTTTTAGTGTTCAGCATGATGTTGAAGTAACCGTCCTGTCCTGTCTTAATAGCGGTAATCTCTTCACCTCCATGGCCAAAAATGCCAGAGGGTTTATACCCCCAGCAGTCATCTTTGCTGCCCGGATGGTGGATGAGCATGACGGCATCATTGGCTCCAAAGAAACCAGTGTAGGACAATTGTCCCTGCCCATTCTCGTCAAACTCTCCAACGGGGTAAAGAGGAATCAGGCCACGACCGACGCTAATCATTCCCTGATTTTCCCATGGATTGCTGCCCACGCGGTCGCCAGTCAGGTACCACAGGTCGATGGCTGCGGCCCCGGGCCATGCACCGCTGAGCAGATAGTCGATAAGGCTGGTGACATCAGAGATGTTGATGTTGCCGTCCTGGTTGACGTCGGCTGCATTGGTACTGGCGCTGGCGTTGCTGCTCAGCAGCAGGTCGATGAGTGCGGTCACGTCGGCGATGTTCACTTGCCCGTCGGCATTCACGTCACCCCGCTCGGCATCGCCTAAGGTGATGGCAACATTGTCCACGGCAAAGTAGTCGCCAGTGGCATTGACACTACTGTCCTTGATATAACTCCAGGAAAGCGTGTGGGTGCCTTCGGAGAGAGAAACCGAATAAGTCTCCCAGTCGTTATCGTAGGCACCATATATGAATTGATTCACTCCATCGATGGCGAAGCAACATATATCCCAAACCGGATCGCTGCCTTCGCCCCATGCCTTGAAGTCAAACGACAAGACGCCAGGCCTATTTAGATTGACGGTGGCAGTCATGACTGATGAACTGGAGTGTATGCCGGAATTGCCCGACTTGGCAAGCATGCGGCCGCCATCATACATTGTGTACCATGGATAATCGCCGACGCTTGTGAAGTGGATATTGCCTCCATCAACATTCAAGACGTCGTCAAGGGTTGCAAATGCCTCAAGGTGGGTAAATTTCTTCCAGCCCAAAGCGTTCTGATAGGCTATCCTGGAAGTTTGGGGTATATTCAAGACGGCGGTGTTGTACACTTCGGGCATAAAGGTTGTATTATAATCACTATTTGGCTCATTGAGCGTGGGCGGTGTCAAGGCATGGCAGGTTACCTCGGTGATTTTAGAGCAATAATAGAAACATGTCGAGCCTATAGAGGACACATTTTCACCGATCTCCACGCTGGTCAATTCCGAGCAGTTGCGGAAAGCCATACTGCCAATGGTTTGAACCGAATTGGGAATAACCACTTTTTTGAGATTCAAGCAAAGCCAGAAAGCATTATTGCCTATGGTCTCTACCGAATTGGGAATAGCTACCTCGGTCAATCCTTCACAATAATGGAAAGCATAGGCATTGATGGAACGGATGGTATTGGGCATCACGACACGTGTCAACGATTTGCTCATTTTAAAAGCATTCTGACCGATTGCTGTCACCGTGTAGGGTTTGCCGTTGTAGGGTACGATCTCAGGGATATAGACAGCGCCACTGTAACTGTTATAGTCAGAGGTCCTACAGGTGACCTCCACGGTATTGGAGCCTGTGATATTGTAGTAGATACCTTCATACTCAAAGTCGTACTCCAATTCCTTTATGCTGGAAAATTGATTCCAACTGTCAGTAGACTGGTAGGAGCTCTTGCTGCCCCTGGGCACCCATAACTGAGCGTTGTCATAGACAGTTTGCTCAAAATTGTCGGCGTCCATGTTCCATGCTTCAGGACTCAAGGAGGTGACAGACGTCAGACCGGTACATCCTTTAAAGACGTTCACAGCCGTACTGTATGAGGTGTTAAATCGGCAATTCTCTCCTATGATAACTGATGTCAACGATGAACAATCAGAAAAAGCCATTCCGCCGACATAAGTGACCGAATTGGGGATTACCACACTTGTCAAACCCGAACAACCCATGAATGCAGCCATATCGATGCTTGTTACCGAATTGGGAATCGTTAAGCTGGTCAATCCCGAGCATCCCGCAAATGCGACTCGACCGATTGTAACCACGTTGTCGCCGATGGATATTTCGGTGAGTTGATTGCAATTCTGAAAAGCATAATCACCGATCTCGGTAACGTTATAGCCGTTGGCCGTCGATGGAATAGCATAGTAGCCGGCGGGTGACGGAAGTACATGGCCGACAACCTTAGCCGTGGTAGCGCTGGTGATGACAAACTGGAGGTTGTCACAGGTGAAGTCGTAGGTGCTTGCAACGATACGGGAGAAATTTTTCCAAACATCGGCAGTTTGATATGCACTCAAGGCAAACGAGGGGACGTTGAGCGTGGCATTGGCATAGGCTTGGCTGGGGAAACTGCTGCTGTCGACACACATGGGCGGCGTTATCGCACGACAGGTAACGTTAGTGAGATTATTACAGCTATTAAATGCGTTTTGGGCAATCCAGGTAACACTGGACGGGATGATGATCTCCTGCAACGTAAGGCATGCGCCAAAGGTGCAGTAATTGATGTACTGGACGCCCTCAGGGATGTTCACTTGGCTCAAATAGTAACAGTCATAGAAAGCATAATTTCCGATGCTGCTGACTGTCGGTGGAAGCTTCACGCTATATAGCTCATGGCCATTATAGAAGGCTTCAGTGCCTACCGAGGTCACGTTGTAGGTGGTACCGTTATGGACGACCACCTCGGGAACCTCTATATCGCCGCTGTAATCCTGGGCAAAGCGGAGGGCGTGAGTGACGGCTACTTTGTTGTCGCCCAGGTCTTTATAGAAGATGGCGTCCTCGACAAAGTCGCAGTCCATCTCCTGGATGTCGGTAAATGCTGACAAACAGCCGCCAGCAGCTTGATAGGCTGCCTTCTTGCCCTGGGGAACAATCAGCGTGGCGCTGCTCATGACCGATTCTGGGAAGTTGTTCATGTTCCAACTGCGAGCCGTGGACGACAGGCAGATGACGCTCTTCAAGTTGGTGCAACCATCAAACGCATAGTTATAGCAACTGTAAAAGTTGGCCGGCAGCGTGATGTCTGTCAGTCCTGTGCAGTTCTGGAACGCGTAGTTCATCAAGTAGTGAATTGTGGGAGGGAGTACCACACGTTTCAAGTCGGTACAGTTCTTAAACGCATAGGGGTTGATCTGCGCTACGGTGTAGGTCGTGCCATTGTTGGTCACTGTGGCGGGAATAATCACCGTGCCGCTGTAACTGTTGTAGTTGGTGTCCTTGTAGGTCACAAAAACATTTGTGCCATTGATGACATAATAGATGCCATCCTTTGCAAAATCGTAGGCACTAGATGGTAATGCCAGTGCGAGACACGCCACCAGGGTGGCCAGTGTCCTGAAGAAAGGAAGTCTGTTCATAAGCGTGATATTTTAGTGATGAATAATTATTTTCCAGAGGATGCTGCAAATGTAAAGAAAATGCCTCGTTTTTCAAAATTATTGGCAGATGTTTTGTCGATTTTTGGTAAAAATGAAAGAAATGTGCGGATAATATTTGTGAACTTGAATTTTATTGCTAAATTTGTGGATTGTTTAACTCTCAACCCCTCTCGCCATGAGTGACATTCAAGAGAACAAGCAAAGATTCTGGTCGCGTGTTTTCCACCTGTACTATGATGGGTTCCGCAGCATGACTGTGGGCAAGACCTTGTGGCTCATTATCGGCATCAAGCTGTTTATCTTCTTTCTCATTATCAAGATGATATTTTTCCCTGATTTCTTGAGCACCAAGTGCGACACCGATCAGGAGAAAACCGAATATGTGCGCCATCAACTCATGGATGGACGATAGAAATCATACTAAAACTCACCACTTAAAACGATAAAGATATGGAAGAATTAATCAATGTAGTTGACTGGTCGCGAGCGCAATTTGCTTTGACGGCTATCTACCATTGGCTGTTCGTGCCGTTAACGCTGGGATTGGGCATCATCGTTGCCGTGATGGAGACGATCTACCTAAAGACCAAGAGCGAGAAATGGCTGGCGACAACTAAGTTTTGGATGACCATCTTCGGGGTGAACTTCGCCATCGGCGTGGCCACGGGTATCATCCTGGAGTTTGAGTTCGGTACCAACTGGTCCAATTACAGCTGGTTTGTGGGTGACATCTTCGGAGCTCCGCTGGCGGTGGAGGGTATCCTGGCCTTCTTCATGGAATCGACGTTCATCGCTGTGATGTTCTTTGGCTGGAAGAAGGTGAGCCCCAAGTTCCACCTGGCTGCCACCTGGCTTACGGCTATCGGCGCCAGTCTGTCGGCATTGTGGATTCTGGTGGCCAACGCATGGATGCAATATCCCACCGGCTGCGAGTTTAATCCGGCCACGATGCGCAACGAGATGACGAGTTTTGCCGCTGTGGCGCTCTCCCCGATGGCCATCAGCAAGTTCTTCCACACGGTGCTGAGTGCCTGGACGCTGGGAGGCGTGTTTGTGTGCGGCGTGTGTGGCTGGATGATGCTCAAGAAGCGCAACCTGGATCATTGCTGGCGCAGCCTCAAGGTGGGGGCCTGGGTGGGCGTCATCGGCATTGTGCTGACGATGATTACTGGTGACTCGAGCGCCGTGACCGTGGCAAAATACCAGCCCATGAAACTGGCAGCGATGGAGGGCCTGTACAAGGGTAACCATGAGCAGTCGATAGTGGCCTTCGGCATCCTTAACCCGTCCAAGCAGGCATTTGACGACCGGGATCCTTACCTGTTCGACATCAGCATCCCCTACGGCTTGTCGTTCCTCGCCACCCACGATTTCAAGGCATTTGTCCCCGGCATCGAGGACATCATCAATGGCGTGACCTATGACAACGAGGGCAACGAGATCAACACAGTCTCCTATGCCGAGCGCATGGCGCGCGGCAAGCAATTGCAAGAGATGATGGCGCAATACAGTGCCGAGATGACCAGCGGTAACACGACCCTGCAGGACAGCCTCAAGAGTGCGATTAACGCTGATTTCAAGAACTTCGGCTATGCCTATCTGGACAAACCCGAGGAGGCCATCCCCAATGTGCCCCTGACCTTCTACACTTTCCACTTTATGGTGACCGTGGGCGGTTACTTGCTGCTGTTCCTGTTGCTGGCACTGTTCTTCGTTTACAAGCCCGATATCCTGAACAAGGCCAAGTGGGCCAAGTGGTGGCACATCCTGGCCATCATCACCGTGCCGTTGACCTACCTGTGCAGCGCCAGCGGATGGATTGTCGCCGAGGTGGGCCGCCAGCCGTGGACCATCCAGGACTTGATGCCTAACAAGGTGGCCATCAGCGACCTGAGCGCCAGCTATGTGCAGATCACCTTCTGGATCTTTGCCGTGGTTTTCACGGCCTTGCTGATTGCCGACATCGGCATCATCTGCAAGCAGATTTCCAAGAAGTCGCAGACCAACTTAGACACCGTTAACGATTAATCAAGGAAGGAGGAACCAAGTCATGACTACTTATAATCTGTTACAGAATTACTGGTGGCTCATCATGTCGGTACTGGGGGCACTGCTGGTGTTCCTGCTCATGGTGCAGGGCGGCCAGTCGATGCTCATCCACTACACCAAGCCCGACAAGCGTGCATTGCTCATCAACTCTATGGGCCGCAAGTGGGAGTTGACCTACACCACGCTGGTGACTTTCGGTGGAGCCTTCTTCGCTTCGTTCCCGCTGTTCTATAGCACCAGCTTTGGTGGTGCCTACTGGCTGTGGATGCTCATCCTGTTCAGTTTTGTCATCCAGGCCATCAGTTACGAGTATCGCTCCAAGCCGGGCAACATCTACGGTTCACGCTTCTATGACACGCTGCTGCTGATCAACGGCATTGTGGGACCCGTCCTGCTGGGTGTGGCCGTGGCAACGATGTTCTTTGGCGCCGAGTTCACGGTGACCAAGAGCAACATCCTCAACGTGCAGTCCTCAAGCATCTCGCAGTGGGGACCGCAGCACGGTCTGGAGGCCATCGCCTGCTGGAAGTGCCTGCTGTTCGGTGTGATGGTATTTTTCCTGGCACGCACGCTGGCATCGCTCTACTTCATCAACAACATCGACGACGACGAGGTCAATGCCAGCCAGCGCCACCTGTTACTGGTCAATGCTGGTGTGTTCGTGCCGTTGTTTGTCGCAGTAGTGGTGGTTATCCTTACCTCTCCAGGTGTTGGCTATGACGACGGCGGCAATGCCCAGTGGGTACCCTATAAGTATTTGAACAACTATTTGTCGATGTGGTGGACGCTTGTGATCCTGCTGCTGGGCGTGGTGATGGTGCTGTTCGGTGTCGGCAAGACGCTGTTGAAGAGCGACTACAAGCAGGGCATCTGGCCCGCAGGCATCGGCACCGTGCTAGTGGTGATGACCCTCTTCTGGGTCGTTGGCTACAACAACACGGCCTACCTGCCCTCGCTGCTCGACGTGCAGAGTTCGCTCACGCTGCGCAACAGCTCATCAAGCGAGTTCACCCTCACCGTGATGAGCGTCGTGTCGATCCTCGTGCCCTTCGTGTTGGCCTACATCGCCTACTGCTGGTACAAGATGGACCACAAGAAACTCACCAGCGACGAACTCAACAACACCGACCACAAGTATTAAAAATCCCTCAATCAAGAGCGAACATAAGTTTATAGATAGAATGAGAAAGATATTTATTTCATTAGTATTGGTAGTCGGTTCAGTTGCTGTCATAAGCAGTTGCGGAAATACGGCAACGAATGAAAATGTTGAACAGGCGAGTACCGAACAGGTTGAGACCAAAGCCACAGTTTTGCCTGCTGCCGTAACAACGTCCAAGGGCACTTTTGACGTCAAAATGGTGATGAAAAGAATGTACAAAGAAGGTGTCTCAACGGGTAAATCCAAAAAGTCATTGTATGATAAATCGCCAAATAAGTACTCAAAGGAAAAGTTATTAGAAGGCGCCGAATCCAATTTCAAGGAACAGTGGAATATTTATTATGGCACCCCTAATAATGATGAGGCAAAGGCGGTCTATGAGAAGGCACTTCAGGAGTATTATATGAAAGGTTGGGAGGACGGTTGGAATTCCTAGTGATTACCGTTCATGCGCAGGAAGCGTTCCACAATCAATGGCTAATAACCGCTGTTTGAGCATTCAAGGCTAGAAAACATGCTGCTTTAGCAAGCGCTGGGTCATCGCCGGCTATTACTGGTCGGCGATGACTCTTTTTTTGTTTTTTAGTCACGGGAAAAACACGGATATCAGCAATGGTTTGGTGGCGTGGTCGCGATTTTGTAACTTTGCAGCCTAAAAATAAAAAAGACTCAGAATCATGAATGTAAAAGTTAACGATATCGTGCGCTTTCTCAATGACGTGGGAGGCGGCCGTGTGGCTAGAATTGACGGCAAGACCGTCTATGTGGAGGATCAGGACGGATTTGAGCGCCCCGCGCTGGAAAAGGAATTGGTCGTCGTGGGGCAGGCCGGCACCAAGGCGTCGGCCTATGAGCGCCCGCTGGACATCCGCACCCGCCAGGTGGAGCCCGACAAGCCCGCCCCCAGGCCACAGCCTGTGCCCGAGCCCATCCTGCCCATCGAGGAGACCCCCGAGGGCGAGGTGCTCAACGTGGTGCTGGGCTATGAGGCCCGCGAGATCAAGCACTTGAACACGACCACGTTCTATGCCACGCTGGTCAATGACAGCAACTATTTCCTGTATTTCACCTACATGACCCGCGGCGACGGTGACGGCGAGTGGAAGACCCGCTACCACGGCATCGTCGAGCCCAACATCCAGGTGGAACTCGAGGAGTTCGGTCACGATGACCTCAACGACATGACCCACATCGCTGTGCAGTATGTCGCCTTCAAGCAGGGCAAGGGTTTCAAGTTGAAGAATCCCGCCCTTGTCGAGCAGCGCCTCGATGTGACCAAGTTCTACAAGGTGCACTGTTTCCACGAGAACCCATACTTTGAAGTGCCGGTCATTGCCGTGGAGATTGTCACCAACGACCGCCCTGCCCGCCAGATGCGCATCGACAGCGGCGAACTTGAGCGCGCCATGAAGGAAAAGAAACGCATGGACCGCCCCCAGCGCAAGCCGGTCCAGAAGAAGACCGACCCCAACGGCATCATCGTCCAGGACCTGCACATCACGTCGCTGCTCGACAACCTCAACGGCATGACGCCGGGCGCCATCCTGGAGTACCAGATGGACAAGTTCCGCGAGGTGATGGACGCCAACATCAACAAGCACGGCCAGCGCATTGTCTTCATTCACGGCAAGGGCGAGGGCAAACTGCGTCAGCACCTGCTCAGCGAGCTCAAGCGCCGCTACCCGCGTTGCACGGCCCAGGACGCCAGCTTCCGCGAGTACGGCTTCGGCGCCACCCAGATTACCATCCACTAACCCCAAAACGAAGACAGCACACGCTGAATAATTAAAAGGAAAACAATAAGTACTTTAAGTGTAATTATCTGATTATTAATAATTTGTACTTAAAGTACTTATTGTTTTTTCTGATCAATTCAATGAATGTCAGTCATAGTGATTATAATGATATGTCATCAATGGTCATCAGTTGGCCATTGGATGTTTTTAGGCTGTTTGATCCGCCGTATATGACATGGAGGCGGTCGATGTCTGTACCAGTGATGGTAGCCCATTTGACGAGCCCTTTAAAGAACGAAGGTTGAAATGTCTCGCCTGATTTGATTTCATAGGCTAAGGGTTTATCACCATCATAGACTAATAAATCGACCTCATTGCCTTGACTGTCACGCCAGAAGCGCAAGTCGGCTTCTTGGCCTTGATTCCATGCCTTTTTGATAAATTCATTGATGACAAAGTTCTCGAACAATGCCCCACGAGAAAAATGTAAGTCAAGTTGATCGGGAGATTTGATGTCCAACAGGGAACAAGCCAATCCAGTATCATAGAAATACAGTTTTGGTGATTTCACCAATCGCTTAGCAAAGTTGTTCCAATCTGGCCGTAGCAGATAACAGATGTAACTGGCCTCCAATACCGAAAGCCAAGATGTGGCAGTCGGCACCGAGATGCCACATTCCACCGCCAATGACGACAAGTTGAGCAGTTGCCCGATACGACCAGCACACAGTTTTATAAAACGAGTGAAACGACTCAGGTCACCGATGTTTTTCAATGCTCTGACGTCACGCTCAACATAGGTCTGGATATAATAAGGATAGAATTCATCGGGCTGCAAGTCTTTATCATACAGGCGAGGATAAGCACCATAATAGATTTGCTTGTTAATCGTAGCGGGAAGTACTCCTCCATTTTGCATTTCCTTGCGGGAAAACGGCAATATTTTGAGAATTGCTGTCCTTCCCGCTAATGATTGATTGACACTTTCCATCAACAGGAAATTGTGGGAACCCGCCAGCAGGTACATGCCTGTTTCGTCCACTTCGTCCACATGGGTTTGAATGTAGGACATTAAAGACGGCACCCGTTGTACCTCATCAAGTATCACACGACGGGGATAGTTCGCAAGAAATCCACGGGGATCATTGGTTGCAAATTCCCTCATATCTAAGTCTTCAAGCGAAACGTACTGATAATCAGGAAATGAGTGCTTTAGCAATGTGGATTTTCCTGACTGACGAGGTCCCGTTAATGTGATGACGGGATATTTTGATGCTAAATGGCCCAGTGTTGTTTGTAAGATGCGGTGTATCATATTCCTGCTGTTTTGATCGCAAAAATACAACCGAAATTTTAAATTTACAAGTAATTATGTGCAAATTTAAAGTTGAATTTTAAATTTACAAGAATTTCTTGGGGCTTTAACAACTTTGAGGACTGTTCGAGTGCGGTAATTCGTAGTTTTATGAATTACTTGAGGATGGGGAAGCGGAACTGGCGCAGTTGGCGTTCCAGTTCTTTTTCCTTACCATCGCAGTACTGGTCGCACAGGGCGTGGAATTGCGGGGAATGGTTCATGTGGGTGAGGTGGGCCAGCTCGTGGCAGATGATGTAGCGGATGAGCGGCTCGGGCAGGAACATGAGGTTGCGCGAGAGCTGGATGATCTTCTTGGCGGTGCAGTGCCCCAACTTGCGCATTCCACGCCCCACTTCAAATCCCGCAGGCTTCAACCCTAACTCATCAGCCACCTGCTGGGCAAGGGGTAACAGGACGGCGTGGGCTTGCACTTCCATCGCGCGTCCGATGACGCTCGAGAGGGTGCGCTTGACGGTGTCATCGTCAAGATTGGCGCTCTCGTGGACCTGCAGGTGCAGGGTATCGCCCTCCCAGTGGTTGAGGATGTAGCCCGGCATCCTGCTTTGCCGCTCGATGACGACGCGGCACTTGTAGCACTCGATGGTCTGCCCGAAATGGAAAGTCACCCCCTCGGGACGCGGCAAGCGCCGCAATCGCTCGCGGTTGGCGTCCACCATACGCTGCAAGTCGGCCACCGACACGCCCAGTGGGGCGCGCATCAGCAGGTTACCGTCGGCGTGATAAGTGAACCGCACCGAGGTCATGCCCCGGCGCAGTTCCACATATATCTTACCGAATTCCTTGTCCTCGATATAGCCTTTCATAGCCTAATACTAAAAAGAAAGCAATAAATACAACAAATACAATCTATTGAAAATGAATTGCTTGTATTTGTTGTGCTTATTGTCTTCCTTTTCTTTGTGTCGTGAGTTAGAACTTGGTGATGCCCATGATCTCGCGCACGTCGGCAAGGGTCTTGCTGGCGCGGGCGCGGGCACGCTCGGCACCCATCTCCAGGACGCGGTGCAGATATGCACTGTCGTTCTCGATGTCGATGATGCGCTCACGGATGGGCGTGGTCAAGGCAACGATATCCTCGGCAATCTCCTTCTTGAGGTCGCCGTAGCGAATTGAGCAGTTGTTATAGGCCTCGGTGAAGTATTCGACCTTGTCGGGGGTGCCGACGAGCTTGAGGATGGTAAACAGGTTCTGAACAGGCTCAGCCATAGGCTGGTTGGGTTCGGTGGGGCCGCCATCGGTCACGGCGCGCATCACCTTTTTGCGGATGGCTTTCTCCTCATCCACCAGGTAGATGCAGTTGCCCTCGCTCTTGCCCATCTTGCCGCTGCCGTCCAGACCGGGCACCTTGACGGGCGCACTGCCGAAGTTGAAGTTCTGCGGCTCATTGAAATAGTCCACCTTGTAGAACGAGTTGAAGCGACGGGCGAAGCGGCGCGTCAGCTCCAAGTGCTGTTCCTGATCCTTGCCAACGGGCACGAAGTCGGCGCGCTGGATGAGGATATCCACAGCCATGAGGGTGGGGTAGGTCAACAGGCCGGCATTCACGCGCTTGTTGGTGCTGGCGCCGATGATTTCCTTGGCCACGTCCTCATCATCGTCGCCCTGGGTGGGAGCGCTGATGCCCAGGGCCTTGCGGGCCTTGTCCTTGAAGGCGGCGGTGCGCATCAGTTCGCCGATGCCCACGTGCATATTGAGCAGCAGGTACATCTCGCTCACCTCGGGCACGTCGCTCTGCACAAAGATGGTGGACTTCTCGGGATCCAAACCGGCAGCCAGATACTCGGCCAGGATATGGCGCACATTGGTGTGCAGTTCCTTGGGGTCGGGGTTGGTCGTCAGGGCGTGCAGGTCAGCAATGAAGTAGTAACTGTCATACTTGCCCTCGTTCTGCATCTTCACAAAGTTACTCAGGGCACCCAGGTAGTTACCCAAGTGCAACTGTCCTGTGGGACGGATTCCGCTTAAAACAATCTTCTTATCCATATTCGTTTTTTTGTTGTTTTCGATTTCAATGGCTGCAAAGGTAATAAATAGTTTTTGTTGAGACGCAAAATCTTGCGTTTCATTTTCGGCATCCGGTTTTTAATCGCGTTGGGTTCATTCCACCAGTTCCAGCAGTTGCTGGGCGATGCCGGGGCATGCCGCCATGATGCAGATGCCGTGGTCGTTGCGGTAGCGCTTGACGACGGCGCCAGCCTCCTGCGCAATGAGTTCGCCGGCACAGGCATCCCACTCCTTGAGGTTCAATTCCCAGTAGCCGTCGAGCCAGCCGGCAGCGACATAGCACAGGTCCATGGCAGCCGAGCCTAACCGCCTAATGCCCCTCACCCGGGGCATCACCTGGGCAAAACGGTCCAGGTTGTTGTCGGGGTTGGTCGCTTTGTCATAGGGGAAGCCCGTCGAAATCACGGCACGTTGCAGTTCGGTGGTCGATTTTGTCTGCAGCCGTCCATAAGGGCCAAAAGCTCCCTTGCCCTTGATGGCAAAGAATTCCTCGTTGAGCGTGGGCGCATAGACGTAGCCCATGCAGGTCTCACCGTCCACTTTCAGGCCGATGGAGATGCAGTAGGTGGCGATGCCGGCGCTATAGTTCACGGTGCCGTCGAGCGGATCGATGACCCACTGGTAACGGGCGGTGCGGTGGTCGTCGCCGCTTTCCTCACTCAGGATGGCATGGTCGGGATAGTGGCTGTGGATGTAATCGATGATGATGCGCTCGCTGCCCTTGTCGGCCTCGGTAACGATGTCGAATGCGCTGCCCTTGTCCTCGACCGAGAGGTCCCTGCGGCGGAAGTAGAATTTCAATACCTCACCTGCCTCGTGCCCCATCTTCTGGGCGCAGTCAAGCCATTCCCGCTCTTGGGTGCTGAAGTCGTTGGATGTCATTTTTTTCATCTTTTTCAATTATTTTAAACCTGAAACAAATATCCTATTATAAAAAAGGGAGCGACAACCTCGCCCCCTAGAATCTCTTTACTCGTTAACTTCCTCGCCCTCAGGGTCGATTGGAATCTGGCGCTTAAAGACTTCCTTGAATGTGATAAGCGTCTCGCTGCGGCCCAGGCCCATCTTCATGAAGCGGTCGTGAATCACTTGCAGCAAGTGGTCATTGTTCTGAGCATAGAGCTTGATGAACAGGTCATACTTGCCAGTCGTGAAGTAGCATTCCACCACCTCGGGAACTGTTTTCAGTCTGGCTACAACTTCATCAAACTTGGAAGGATCGTTGAGGAAGAAGCCGATGTAGGCACACGTCTGGTATCCCACTGAGGCTGGGTTAATCAGCGAGATGGAGCCTTTGATGACGCCCATGTTGTACAACTTCTGGATACGTTGATGAATGGCGGCACCCGACACATTGCAGGCACGTGCGATTTCCAGATAGGGTTTACGCGCATTGAGCGACAGCATTTTCAGAATTTTGTAGTCAAGTGAATCAAGTTTAGTTGCCATAAGAATTATAGTTTTTAGCAAAGATGCAGATAATAAATATGCTCTATAACACGTTAATATACAGCGCTCAAGCACTAGAATGTCAGTTGAAACGATGCTTCAGCGGCCACAAAAGTACAAATAATTTCTTAAAAATAGTGACAATTTATAATAAAATTTCAAAAAAATCCTCTAATATCACAATTTTTCACCGATTGTATGATGAGAATTTCCCTGATAGCGAACGTCGGGACTGGCAGGAAGTGCTCTTGCTGATGGAAAAAGACAACCGCTTCAACGCCGTGGTGGCAAGTGTTGAGAACCAGGTCGTAGGCTTCGTGACTTACTGGACATTTGAGGACTTTAACTATATTGAGCATCTTGCCGTGGATGCCACGCAGCGTAATAACGGCACTGGGGGTTCCTTGCTCGAACTGGTCACCGCTCTGCAACGGCCGGTGCTGCTCGAGGTTGAACTACCTGCCGACAATGTGGCACAAAGGCGAATCCGCTTCTATGAGAAGAGAGGGCTGGTGTATCATGGCGAGATTGATTACCTGCAGCCGCCATACGGGACGGGCAAGCCATCAGTTGCCATGGGTCTCATGACCTCGCCATCAATGTCAACCCCGATGGTCGAGAACGCGATAAGGGTCTTGCGCAGTGAGGTGTACCGTTGCAAGTGAGATGTTTTTTTTCCATTGACCCGCAGCGAATCATAGAAAAAGTGTAACTTTGCAATATCATGATACTTAAAGAAGCAATAGAACAACTCAAGAACGGGCTTGCAGCAGTTGCTGAGCCCCAGGAAGCCCAGGCAATGATACGCATCATCTGCGAGGATATTTTCAACTATGACCAAGTGGATGTCGCCCTGAGGCAGGATAGCGAATTGCCCGAATTTGCTCAGCAGCGCATCACCGACATCATTTCCCGCCTGCAGCGTCACGAACCATTACAATACATCGTGGGCAGTGCCCGTTTCCATGGCCACAGATTCAAAGTGACACCAGCCGTGTTGATTCCGCGACCCGAGACTGAGCAGTTGGTCGACCTGATTGTTGACGAGAACAGTGCCAGCGATCTGCGGGTGCTGGACATAGGCACTGGCAGCGGCTGCATTGCCATTTCGCTGGCAAGGGCGCTGAAATTTGCTCAGGTCGATGCCCTCGACGTGTCACGGGATGCGCTTGCCGTCGCCCGCGAAAATGCCGCCGCGCTCAAGGTGAGGGTGAACTTCTTCGAGAGCGACATCCTGTCGCCCCAGCCTGCGGCCCGCTACGACATCATCGTGAGCAATCCGCCCTATGTGTGCTGGAACGAACGTGAGTCAATGGAATGCAACGTCAAGGATTATGAGCCAGGTCAGGCGCTCTTTGTACCCGATAATGACCCCCTGCTGTTCTATAAGGCCATTGCCCCCTATGCTGCACAATCACTGGAAAAAGGAGGTCGCCTGTATCTTGAAATCAATCAACGCTTTGGACAAGAAGTAAAAAAACTGCTTGAGGAAAACGGGCTTGACGAAATCCGCATCATCGAGGACAGTTACGGCAATACACGTTTTGCCGCCGCTGTGATGAGGTAGAGAGTAGGAGCGTCTCGACGAAGAGGACTTCCAGTGACAATACCATTACCTGCCACGACAATCGATGAACCCTTTTTCCAAACGGTTCTTGGCACCATTGCATTTATCGTTAAAAAGGTGTAAAAAACGGTGCTTTACCGTTTATTATCTTTAACGGGTGCCCCGTGTGTGCCCGTGAAGTAGTATCTTTACCCCCAAAAAAGGCGGTCTCGTTTCTTAATAATGTAAAAAATCCCGTGGGAGACCGAATTTTTTTGTAATTTTGCCGTTTGTAATTAAAGAACTAGCATAACGATAATGACCAATAGAACTCCGTTATATACCGTACTGGCGATAGCTATGTTGCTCTCGTCGTTATTCTCGCTTGTGTCGTGTAACAAGGACAAAGATAATGACGATAACTACAGCTATAGCACCAGCACACAGACAACCCTGATTAAGAGTTTTGCTTTGCAAGCCGATCGAGACGTGCTCTCCAACCTTGACTCGGTCAAGTTTACCATTGACTATGATAACGGATTGATTTATAATGCCGATTCCCTGCCCAAGGGTACCAGCATCACAGCCCTGAAGGTAACCGTTTCATTCATGAATGCGGTGAGATCGGCGGTCTTCAACATCGCTGGAGCGACCGTGCAGGCCGATACCGCCATCAATTACACGACCTCGATGAGCCAGACCCTGGACTTTACAGGCAAGACCGTCTTGACCGTCACCTCGTCAGATGGCTCCCAGGTGAAGGATTATGAAATCAAGGTTCTTGTTCACCAAGTCAATCCCGATTCTCTGGTCTGGCCCGAGTCGTGGCGACGCGACCTGCCTGGCTATTCGGCATCCACCATCGGCCACAAGGCCGTGCGTCAAGGCGAGATTTATCGTATCATGGAATACAATGGCACGATCTGCAACCTGCTGTCGGCAGCCAATCCCGGCGAGGATACATGGGACTTGCAAACGATGGAACTGCCCTTTACTCCTCAGGTTTCATCATTCACTGCAACCGAAGAGGCCTTGTATATCCTGGCCACCGATGGCACGCTGTACATGTCAACCGACGGTGCCGAATGGGCCTCGTGTGGTGTGACGTGGCACAGCCTGCTGGGCGCCTATGACGGCAAGGTGCTGGGTGTGATGTCGGGAGACGACGGCTTCTATCATGATGAATATCCCAGAGAAGAAGATTTCGTTGCAAACCGTGTCGAGGATGGATTCCCCGTGAGCGGGTCGTCAGAAATGATTATGGCCGACAACAAGTGGACCTTGTCGTCTCAGGCCATGATCATGGGCGGCGTTGACGGCAACGGCAATGTGCTGAGCGACGTGTGGGGATATGACGGTGAGCGATGGGGCAAGATCAACAACATTCACGGCACCGCCTTGCCTGCATTGACAGGAGCCACCTTGTTTCCCTATTATACTTACCGCACCTTGAGCGGCACCCGCCGTTATGCCCGTCAACAGACGTGGTTCCTCATGGGAGGCAAGTGTGCCGACGGCACACTTAACGATAAAATCTACCTGTCCAACACGCAGGGCGTCACTTGGACCGAGGCCGATTCCACCCTCACCCTGGCAAGCCACATGGGCAAGTTCTATGGTGCCCAGGCGTTTGTTCACTTTGAGACGCTCACCGCATCAGCTGCCAGCGCCAACATGCCCCGCCGCGTGCAGTCGCTGGTGACCTCATGGGAGTGCCCCTACATCTATCTGTTTGGTGGATATGACGAGGAGTCGCACTTGCTGCCCTGGGTGTGGCGCGGAGTCTATGTTCGCATGACCAATTATCCCCTGTACTGATCCATTGATTCTTGATGAAGAAGAAACTGATCATATCGTTACTCGTGATGTTTGCCGTGCTCCCGCTCGGGGCACAGCAGTACAAGTATGAGATTGGCCCCTCGCTGGGTATGACAGGTTACCTGGGCGATGCCAACAACGGCAACTTGTTAAAGCATCCGAGCTTCACGATTGGCGGCTTGTTCCGTTATAACCACAACAGCCGCTGGGCATTCAAGGCCAACTTGAATTACGCCAACATCCGCGGCGACAGCGAGCAGGACGAGACGTGGTATCCCGATGGCGCCAACTACAAGTTCTCGTCGAGTCTCATCGATTTGGGTCTGACGGCAGAGTTCAATTTCCTGAACTTTGGCCGTGGCCCCCTGTACAAGAAGTATAAACCCATCTCGCCCTATATGGTTGCCGGTGTGGGCTTTGTGTTCGCCATCTGCAATGGCGGCAATCAGGCCTCGTTCACCATACCCATCGGCATCGGCGTGAAATACAAGTTTAAAGACAGGCTTAATTTGGGCTTTGAGTTCACCATGCGCAAGGAGTTCAGCGACCGCATCGACGGCTTGAGCGACTTGAATGGCATGAAGCACTCGTTTGCAAAGAATACTGACTGGTACTCGTTTGCTACCTTCACAGTGACCTATGAGTTTGGCAAACGCTGCATCAAGTGTAACTATATTGAATGATTACCGCCATGTCATCACTTAGCGATAAAATACAGCAACTGGATTTGAAGCGTATCCCGCGGCACGTGGCCATCATCATGGATGGCAACGGACGCTGGGCCAAGCAGCACGGCCATGAACGGAGTTTCGGCCACGAGAACGGTGTGTCCACCGTACGCCAAGTGACCGAAATTGCCAGCGAGGTGGGTGTGGGCTACCTCACGCTTTACACCTTCTCGACCGAGAACTGGGATCGTCCGCAGGACGAGGTGGATGCCTTGATGAACCTCATTGTCGTGAGCATCGAGCAGCAGACCCCCGACCTGATTAAGAACAATGTGCGGTTGACTACCATCGGTGACATGGACCGCATGCCCGCCTTTGCCGCAAACCGTCTGCGCAAGTGCATGCAGGATACGAGCCACTGCACGGGTCTTGTGCTGTGCCTGGCCTTGAGCTACTCGTCGCGCTGGGAGATTGTCGAGGCTTGCCGTCGCATCGCAAGCGAGGTGGCCGCCGGCACCCTGCGACCCGAGGAGATTAATGACGAGGTGCTGTCGTCACACTTGGCCACGGGCGACATGCCCGACCCGGACTTGCTGATTCGCACTGGCGGTGACTTGCGTGTGAGCAACTATCTGTTGTGGCAAATCGCTTATAGTGAACTCTACTTCACTCCAAAATATTGGCCCGACTTTACCAAGGAAGACTTTGTAGCGGCGATAGCCGACTTCCAGGCGCGTGAGCGACGTTACGGTAAAACGAGCGAACAGGTTAAAACACAGTAATGAAGCGTACTTTTTCAATGAAGAATTTCAGACATAAATGGTTATCACTGCTGGCACTCGCCGCCATTGTTCCGGCCGCGATGAGTGCACAGGGGACGACTGCCATTAACGATACCATCTACAATCCCAAGATTGTCTTTACGGGAACACCGTCGCAGTATGAAATTGCGGGAATACGTGTCGAGGGCGTTGAAAACTATGATGAGAACATCATCATCGGCTATTCGGGCCTGGCCTTGGGACAACGCATCGATATCCCCGGAGATGACATCAAGGCAGCAGCCAAACGATTCTGGCGTCAAGGACTCTTCTCCAAGGTTCAGATACTTGTCGAGAAAATCTATAACGACCAGGCTTGGCTCGTGTTTAACCTGCGCCAGCAGCCTCGCGTGTCCCAGATCAATTATAACGGCATGAAGAGTGGCGAGAAAAAGGACATTATCGAGCGCCTGGGTTTCCAGCTGGGCAGCCAGATGACCCCCAATATCGCCGACCGCATCAAGCTCATTGTCGAGAAGTACTATGCCACCAAGGGCTTTGGACAAGCCACCTGTGAAGTGGAGCAGGTGCCAGACCTGAGCAAGCAGAACGAGGTGATTGTCAACATCAATGTTAACAAGCATGAGAAAATCAAGGTGCACAAGATCTACATCGATGGCAACGAAGTGCTGAGCGACCGCAAGATCAAGCGCACCATGAAGAAGACCAACGAGAAGAAAGACATCTTGAAAATCTTCTCACAGAAGAAGTTTGTCCAGACCGACTACGAGGCCGACAAGCAACTCATCATCGACAAGTACAATGAGAAGGGTTATCGCGATGCCGTCATCGTGAAGGACAGCGTGGTCAATTATAATTCCAACAGCGTGGATATCTATCTGACCATCAACGAGGGTAAGCGTTACTACATCTCGGACATCACATGGGTGGGTAACACGGTGTATCCTTCGGTTATCCTCAATGACATCTTGGGAATCAAGAAGGGCGACATCTATAACCAGAAACTGCTCAACAAGCGCACACAGGAGGATGACGACGCTGTTGCCAACCTGTACCTGAACAATGGTTACCTCTTCTATCAGCTCATCCCCATCGAGACCAAGATCGAGGGCGACAGCATCGACCTGGAGATGCGCATGTTTGAGGGCAAGCAGGCACGTATCAACAAGGTGG
>CAMJZI010000010.1 GCA_946410185.1 uncultured Porphyromonadaceae bacterium | reverse complement strand
ACACCGTGACCGGCGACAAGGGCATAAAACAGGCGCAGGACGAGTACCAGCGCCTCATGAACAATAAATCACCGAAAAATAAGAGAAAATGAAGTGTATAAGGCGAAAAATCGCTACCTTTGCGACAGAACTTGTTGATTTAATATGCTTTGTTTTTCATGCGTAGGATTTTGTTAGTAATATTGTCGTTTTTATTGCTCAACATTTGTTATTCTGAGGAATTGACGAATGCAATAAACAAAATAATCTATTCCCATATTGGAATTCAAGATAAGCCAGTTTGGGCAACTCAAATTTCATATAGTGATTTAGGTAGTTATAAGGTTCCTGGTACCGATTCAACCAATAAGGTTTTTTATTACGGCCTCAGATGGAGGGACTCGATAATGGGACCGGTTTTTTCATATAAAATAAATAAGAATTGCTATGATGAAATCAAAAAATCTATAGAAGAATATCCCCAAAAAGTGCTCTCTTCTGATTCACTTTTAAATAGCACTCAATTCGGCACCATGTGCGTTTCTATTATAGAGAATGGCAAGATAACAAGATGGTATTTCAAAAGAAATTACATCATAAAGCTTTTTGATATTCAAATGCTTATTTTGGAGACAGATAGCTCAGCATCTGAATTTTACGACCGTATAAAAAGCCTTAGAGAATGGTTCTATAAGTAAAAGATAAGTTTTACCATTTATTACGTCTTTTCCCGCAAAACTCGGTTGATTTACCTTTGTGGCAAATCAACCGATTTTTCTTTATGATACTGACGATAAACGGAAAGCAGGCAGCGCTGAAGAAGGGGTCTTCGATAGAGTACGTATCGGAGAACCGCATCTTCACCGACGCCGACGACTACAGCATGGAGATAGAACTGCCCCTGGCCGACTGTCCCCAGAACCTCGACATCTTCGGCATGATCACCCGCAAAGAGGTCGATGCAGGCGACATCTTCTTCGATGCGGTGCTGCAGGCAAGATAGACTGCGCCTTGGGATAAAAAAATAGATTTTGTTTTCCGCTCAGTTTTCACTATCTTTGCAGTCATTATGAGTAAGATCATTGTAGCAGGCATTGGGCCTGGCAGTAAAGAAGACATCACTCCCGCCGTACTCGAAGCAGTGCGTGCGGCAGATGCTATTGTCGGATATAAGTATTATTTCCAGTTCATCCAGGAATACGTTCATGATGGGTGTGAGTGCATCGACACGGGAATGAAGCGTGAACGGGAACGTGCTGAGCAGGCCTTTGAACTGGCCGAGCAGGGCAAAACGGTCGTGGTGATTTCCTCGGGCGATGCGGGCATCTACGGAATGACCCCGCTCATCTATGAGATGAAGCGCGAGCGTGGTTCAGATGTGGAGATTAAATCATTGCCTGGTATTTCGGCGTTCCAGAAGGCAGCTTCGCTGCTGGGCGCTCCCATCGGCCATGACCTGTGTATCATCTCGCTGAGCGACCTGATGACCCCGTGGGAGGTTATCGAGCGACGCATCAAGGCTGCCGCCGTGGGCGATTTTGTCACCGCCGTCTATAACCCCAAGTCCAATGGCCGCTACTGGCAGCTGTACCGTTTGGTGGAGTTGTTCTTGCAGCAACGAGCAGCAAACACGCCTGTGGGCTATGTGCGACAAGCGGGACGCGATGATCAGGAAATAAAGGTGACCACCCTCGGCGAATTTGACCCCGAGGATGTGGATATGTTCACCGTCATCCTCATCGGCAACTCGCAATCATATATTAGCGATGGCCACATCATTACCCCGCGCGGCTATTATCGCGAGTGCGGTGACAAGGACATCAAGCCAGGCCAGCAGATTATGATGAACTCCTTCAAGACTATCGAGAGCGAACTACGCAACAAGGAGATTCCCCTCGACCACAAGTGGGCCTTGCTGCATGCCATCCACACGACGGCCGACTTTGAGATGGAACGCATCCTCCATACCGACCCTGGAGCCGTGGAAACCTTGTATGGCAAAGTGGCTAAGGGTGAATTAAAGACCATTGTCACCGATGTGACGATGGTGACCAGCGGCATCCGCAAGGGAGCACTCGCCAGGTTAGGTGTTGAGGCCAAGTGTTACTTGAGCGACCCTCGAGTTGCCGAGATGGCCACCTCGCAAGGCATCACCCGCACCCAAGCAGGCATCCGCCTGGCCGTAGAGGAGCACCCAGATGCTCTGTTTGCCTTCGGCAACGCGCCGACGGCCCTGATGGAACTGTGCGACCTCATCCGCAAGGGCAAAGCCCATCCCGCCGGCATCATCGCTGCCCCTGTGGGATTTGTCCACGTTCGCGAGTCCAAGCACATGGTCAAACCCTTCAAGGACATCCCCAAAATCATCGTCGAGGGACGCAAGGGCGGCAGCAACCTGGCCGCGACCCTGTGCAACGCCATCTTGACCCTGGATGACGCAGCACAACTCAAACCCGGACGAGACCTTTAAAAACTACGAATCCCACGAATTCAACGAATATCATTTTGCTAAATTCGCATTTCGTAAACAAGAGAATGATATGAAATTTTATGTGATAGGCATCAGTGACGCGCCTCGGCCCTATTTACCGCCAGAGGTGATTAAAATCATTTGTCAGGGACGCGTTTTCTCGGGTGGCAAACGTCATTATGGCCTTGTTGCTCCCTACTTACCCGAAGGTGCCGAATGGATTGAAATCACTGCTGACTTGGATGCTGTGTTCGGGCAATATCATGACGAGGTGATTGTGTTTGCCAGCGGCGATCCGCTGTTCTACGGCTTTGCCAACACCATCAAGCGCCGGATGCCAGATGCCAAGATTCTGCTCTACCCCACTTTCAATTCATTGCAGATGCTGGCTCACCACTTGGTACTGCCCTATCATGACATGCACATCGTCTCACTCACAGGCCGCCCCTGGCCAGCGTTTGACCAAGCCCTTATCGAGCGGGCCGGAAAAATCGGCGTTCTCACTGATCGCGTTCACACTCCCGCCGCTATTGCCCAGCGTATGCTTGATTATGGCTATTGCGATTACACCATGCACATCGGCGAGCACCTGGGCAACCCTGAGAAGGAGCAAATTTCCACCATGCCGCTTGCTGATGTCGTGGACAGGGAGTTTGAGTATCCCAACTGCCTGATTCTTGTCGGCGATGACCAGCGGCCACGACAATTCGGTATCCCAGAAAATGAATTTTCACTCCTCGACGGCAGGGAGAAGATGATTACCAAGGCGCCCATCCGTCTGTTATCGCTTCAAGCGCTGGAATTGCAGGAGAAACGTGTCTTGTGGGACATCGGTTTCTGCACCGGCAGCGTGTCGATTGAGGCAAGGTTGCAATTCCCTCACGTTCATGTCGAGGCATTTGAGGTACGTCCAGAATGTGAAGCGCTGATACAGGAGAACAGCCGCCGCTTTGGCGCTCCTGGAATCGAGGTCCACATCGGCGATTTCCTGAATGCCGACATTGACACCCTACCACGCCCCGATGCGGTTTTCATTGGCGGGCATGGCGGACACCTCAAGGAAATCATGGCACGGGTGCTTACCGTTCTCACCGATGACGGCTGCATCGTGATGAATAGTGTCACCTCGCCCGTGGTGCATACCGATAGCCACAAGATGTTTAACGAGGCGTGTGACGAGTTGTGCCTCAAACAAGAGCCAGCCACACGCATCATCCTGAATGACAACAACCCAATCGAAATACTGAAATGCAAAAAAAAGTAATAAGTTGTCAGTTTTAAGATATTAGTATGATTTGTATCGCCTGAGATACAGCGAGGCAAAGGTGTTCTTACTTAAAACTTACAGCTTAAAACTAAAACTAAATACAATGCAAAAGATAGCCATTATTCCTGTGAGCGACGAGGGCCGCAATCTGGCCGAAACGCTCCAGCAAGAGTTCCAAGCCTCAGTCATCAAGCGTGCTGAGGTCGCCAAGCGATGGAAAGAATTTGATGCCTTCATTTTTATCGGTGCTATGGGCATCTGCGTGCGCACGATAGCGCCCCTCATCGAGGACAAACACACTGACCCGGCAGTCATCTGTGCGGACAGTATGAGCAACCACGTCATTTCGGTTCTATCGGGTCATGTGGGGGGCGCCAATGAGTTGACACGCCGTGTGGCGTCAGCACTTGGAGCCGACCCTGTCATCACTACCCAGAGCGACAATGCGGGCCTGTGGGCACTTGACACGCTGGAGGAACGCTTTAATTGGCCCATCGCCAGCGAGGACGACATGAATGCGTGCATCTTTGCCTTTGTCAACCGCAAGCCCACCGCACTACTCATGGAAGTGCGTGACAAGGGGACCGATTATCTAGAAAATACCCTTCCCGACCACGTCACTATCATTAACGACATCAGCGAGGCAGACCCCAAGAAATACGGGTTGCTCATCATGGTAACTCCTTATTGCCGCTATGCGCCTGACGGTATGTTATCGTTGCATTTTGTGCCCATGGTGGGGACCATCGGTTTTGGCCTGGCCCATCACCCCGATGACTACAAGCTCATCTATGACCAGATGGACGAAGCCTTGGCCAAACGGGGTATCCTGCCCTGCGCCTGCCGCTACTGCACCATCGACGTCAAGGCCGACGATCCGTTTGTGCAGTTATTAAAGGACGGATATGATGAGGATGTTGAGTTCTTCACAGCCGAGCAGCTGGCGACGGTCGAGGTGCCCAACCCGAGTGACACAGTGGCCAAGCATGTGGGCACGCCCAGCGTGTGCGAGGCGGCGGCCATCCTCGGCTCCAACCACGGCAAACTCATCGTGCCCAAAATCAAGGGCAAGCATTTCACAGTAGCACTGGCCATCGACCACAAGCACCTGCGCGACGAGGAAGGATTTATCGAGATTGTGGGTGCTGGACCTGGCGACCCTGACTTGGTTTCGGTGCGTGGCCGCAAGATGCTGGAGCGAGCCGACCTCATCCTGTACGCAGGTTCACTGGTGCCGCGTGAACTCACCTTGTGCGCCAAGCCTGGAGCCTTGGTGCGCAGTTCGGCGGGCATGAATCTGGATGAACAGTGCGCGTTGATGAAGGAGTTCTATGACAAGGGGCAATTTATCGTGCGCCTGCACACGGGCGACCCGTGCATTTTTGGTGCCATCCAGGAGCAGATGGCCTTTTTTGACAAGCACCATATGCGCTATCACATCACGCCGGGTATCTCGTCGTTCCTCGCCGCCGCAGCCGAGTTGAGAAGCCAATTCACCATCCCCGAGCGCACCCAGACCATCATTCTAACCCGTGGCGAGGGCCGCACGCCCATGCCCGAGAAAGAGCAACTGCACCTGCTGGCCCGAAGCCAGAGCACAATGTGCATCTTTCTGAGTGCCGCCATCGTGGATGATGTACAGCGGGAACTGCTCCAGGAATACCCCGAGGACACTCCCGTTGCCGCCTGCTACCACCTCACCTGGCCCGACCAGCGCATCTACCGCGGCGTGCTAAAGGACCTAGCCCAAATAGTCCATGACAACAACCTCACACTCACGACCATGCTCGTCGTGGGCGAAGCCATCGATAACCGCAAGGGCCTGTCAGAACTATATAACAAGCACTTCACCCACCTTTTCCGCAAAGGGGACTCCGACGATAGTAATCATACTTAAAACTAAAAACTTAAAACTAAAAACTTAAAACTATGATTCTCGTATTCGGTGGAACGACAGAAGGTCGCAAAGCGATTAAGGTGCTCGATGAATCGGGGGCCGCCTACTACTATTCCACCCATGGAGATCAGCAGGACATACAACTGACTCACGGCATTCACATCACCGGAGCGATGAAGGAGCCGAAGATGGCAGCCTTCTGCCAGGAGCATGACATCCACCTGCTGGTTGATGCCGCACACCCGTTTGCCGAGAATCTGCATCGCAATATCGTTCAGGTTGCCCAGGCGCTGAACATTCCCATTATCCGCTATGAGCGTATCTACCCGCCCCATGACGATGACCTCGCATGGTGCGGCGATTATGACGAGGCTGTCGATCAACTCAAGACACAAGGCATTGTCCGGCTGTTGGCGCTCACGGGTGTCAAGACTATTTCAAAATTGAGGAATTATTGGCAAGAGCATGAATGCTGGTTCCGCATCCTAAATAGAGAGGAGTCGCAACGCATGGCCGAAACATCAGGATTTCCTGCCGATCATTTGGTTTATTATGAACAGGATGATACCGCTACGTTGATCAGTCAGTTGCACCCTCAAGCCATCATTACCAAAGAAAGCGGCAACAGCGGCGGCTTCAACGAGAAAATCGAGGCGGCACGGCAAGCAGGAATCAAAGTCTTTGTCGTGGAGCGCCCTGATTATCCAATTGCCCCTGGCATAACGATTGAGCACGTTAACGGTCCTCATGGCCTGCGTCGTGCTGTGGAACGCCTGTTGCCCGAGTTCTATCCGTTGCACAGCGGATTGACCACAGGGACCTGTGCCACAGCAGCGGCAATAGCAGCAACTCATCGCATGAAAACGGGCGAAATGCCCAACAAGGTCCCTGTTATCTTGCCAAACGGCGAGACAATCCATGTGGCGGTGCGATATGGAGAGGACTATGCGTCGGTTGTCAAGGTCTCGGGCGATGACCCTGATGTGACTAATGGTATCGAGATCCGTGCCCAAGTCAAGCCAAGCGACCATTTTGAAATACTGGGTGGTGAGGGCGTAGGACGCTTTACCGTGCCAGGCTTTGATTTTCCACCAGGCGAGGCCGCCATCAACAAGGCACCGCGCCAGATGATACGAGAGAACATCCGGGAGGACGTCAGCGTTACCATCAGTGTACCCCAAGGAGCCGAGATTGCCCGTCGCACCTTCAATCCACGACTGGGTATCGAGGGAGGCATCAGCATCATCGGCGTGTCGGGCATCGTCAAGCCCTTCAGCGAGGAGGCTTTTGTGGCAAGTATCCGCAAGTGTATGCAGGTCGCCCAAGCCTCGGGCAGCGACCGTGTGGTCATTAACAGTGGCGGCAAGAGTGAGCGCTTTGTAAAAGCGCAATACCCCGACCTGCCGCAGCAGGCGTTTGTGGAATACGGCAATTACATTGGCGAGACGCTGGCCATTGCCAACGAGTTGGGCATTAAGAGCATCACCCTGGGCGTGATGCTGGGCAAGGCGGTGAAACTAGCTGCCGGGAATCTTGACACCCACAGCCGACGAGCCACGATGGACAAGGAATTTGTCACGACCATGCTTCACGAGGCGAGCATCGACATCAACATCAGCGACCTCACCCTAGCCCGCGAACTATGGGAACGTATCCCTCAAGAAAGACTCCAAGACTTTGCCACCGTCGTCATCAGCCATTGCACTCAATATTGTGCCCCTCTACTCCCCGACGGCCAACTAACCATCCTCCTCATCAGCGACACAGGTGACATTTACCGTGCCACCTAAACAAGCCATCGGTGCCCTTTTGACCCTTCAGAGCTGATTCTTTTGTTGCCATCGATTGACAAACACGTCCAAGTCGGTTACGCCTAGCTTCTTGGCAATTTGGATTTTTTTGTTATACACGGTGCCGATGTTCCTGTAGCCCATGGTCAACATAATGACGGTGCGCGAGAAACCGCAACAGTAGAGCGCCAACAAGTTCAGCTCGCTATCGGTTAAGGTACCACCGGCTGCCTCCTGGGCTTGATTGAGGATGTTGTCGTGCAGGTCGTTGACCAAGGCTTGCAAATTGGTCCAATAACCGCTGTCGGCACCATTGGGGGGCAGTGACATCATTTCCTTGAACTTTGCCGCAAATTTCTCGCTGTCAAACTGGTAAGACCATTCCATCAGCTTGTGCACGTTGTCTATCTGCTGGTTGATGATAGAGCGCAGCTGGTCACCCTGGTGGCGGAAGGCGGTATCATCCTGCTTGCCCTGCTCGTAATCGTCAAGCCGTTTCTGCATCTGTCGCAGGCTGACCAACGAAGCCTCCAGGTCGGTTTTCAGCATCTCGGCCTCGTTCTGCTTCATCTTCAACCGATTCTTATATCTCCACACCATGAAGGCCAGTGCCAACAATCCCAATGCCAACAATGCCGAAACAAGCATGGCACCTCTCAGGCGGGACTGATTCTTAACTTGATTCAACTCTGCCAACTGCACATCGTATTTCTTTTCCACTTCCAGTAGGCGATGATTCAATCCATTGATAGTTATCGAGTCGGCTATGGCGTGTGCCTGCTGGATATAGTATTTGGACTTTTCCTCATTCTTCCAGCGTCGATGCTCCATCTCTGACATTAGCTCATAATAAAGAACACTATCCCTAGCTGTGGCGGGTTTTGGGGCATTATTCAAGAAATAAACTGCAGAATCGGCCAGTCCCATCAGCAAGCAACACTCGGCAAGGCGATAATGGGCACGTGGATGGTCGATGATGGCTTTATCGGCCTTGATTGCCTGCAATCCGTATTGCTTGCTCAACTGATAATTTTTTACCCGCACAAGATAGTATTCAGAGAGTAGATACCGATTGGCAAAAGCATGATACTGGTCGCCAACCCTCTGGGCCAGCGCTATCGCATCTTTCAAGTAGACCACGGCCGAGTCATGCTTCTCATCGATATTGCGGTAAATGCCGCCGATGCTCGTGAGGCACACCAGCTCATAGTGGCTGTTTCCAAGTGCCTTGTAAATCGGCAATGCTTCCTTATATTTCTCCAGGGCGATGGTGTTAGTCCCCACGACCTGTGATTGATAGAGCGTGCCCAGTCGAAGCTTGGCATAGGCGATCATCGAACTGTCGGTGGCCAAGGGAATCTGCTCGGCACGATGGTAACTCTCAACCGCCTGTTCCAGCTTGCCCATATCCTCGTTGACGCATCCCTGGGCAACGAGGGCTTTCAGGTACATCAAATCGTCGCCCGAATTCCTGAAATAACCTACCGCCTTGTTGATGGCAGAATCGCTAGTGCAGAGGATGTAGTTCTTATACATTGCCATCGACAAGAGCACGGCATGATAAGCCCGCTCCCGCTTGCTGAATTGCCGCGTATCCATCTGCTGCAACAAGGGCAGGGCTTCCTTCTCTTGCTGATGATAGACCATCGAGTCGATGTGGGTCAGCTGCCGCATGGTGGCACTATTGTGTCGGCAACTCGCCAACACAAAGAATACAATTGCCGCAAGCGGGATAATGATGTGTCTGCTGTGTATCATTTGGTCTATATGTTTGGGCATGGATTGCAGTCTTTCACACGCAAATCCGTTTAAATTCAAATGCAAAATTAACACATCCCACCCAATAATGACAGCAGATGAGGCCACAATTGGAATTTATTTTTCAAACTCATTGGTTATCGGTACTTTATGTGTCGTAAAATGAGATTTGAATGAATCTGAATTTTTGTCTATTTAACATTTTGCCTGCCTACCTTTGCCAGTAACAAAAATCATCAATAAAACGACAATAACCCATGCAGAGGACGATTCTTTTCACATCAATTTCTACCTTGATGCTGACATTGGCGGGTTGCCACGAAGAGCCCGTCTTGCCAGAGCCTTATCCCGAGCCAGAGGCACCTGCACCCATCGACACACTTATTCTTAAAATTCCCTGCTCGCGCACCTTGCCATTGCTGTTCATCAACACCAAGGACAGTTGCGAAATCACCAGCAAGGAGGAGTATGTTGACGCCTCATGGTGGCTGGATAACCTGGGGGACGAGCGATTTGAGCCCATCGGCTCCAGGCAATCACCACTGGGCATGCAGATTAAGGGTCGGGGAAACGTCACATGGACCAATCTTGACAAGAAACCTTACCGACTCAAACTTGACGAGAAACACAAGATGCTTGACATGCCATCGAGTCGTCATTGGGTGCTGCTGGCCAATGCCGAATACTGGATGGGTCAGATGAATGACGCACTACCCTTTGAAGTCGGTCGCAGGATGGGTATGGCGTGGAACCCTCGTATGCAACCTGTCGAGGTCGTGCTCAATGGGGATTACATCGGCCTGTATTTCCTGACCGAGAAAATCAAGGTTGCCAACAACCGCGTCAACATTGAGCAACAAGATGACTTTGAAACCGCGCCAGAGCACATTACTGGCGGATGGTTGCTTGAGATTGACAACTATATTGAGCCTGACAACATTACGTTTATCGAGGGCAATGGCATGCCCTTCTGGGTAACGCCCCACGCTCCAGAACTCCTGAGCCCCGAGCAACGCGAATACATCACCGACTTCTTGAAAGCTGCCGACGAAGCCATCTATTGCAGTGACAAGAGCAGTACACGGTGGGAGGAATTCATCGACATCGACTCGCTGGCGGTATTCTATATTGTACAGGAAGTGATTGACAATCCCGAAGCCTTCTCGGGCAGTTGTTACATGTATAAACATCAAGGGGATAGCACGAAACTGATTTTTGGGCCCTTGTGGGATTGCGGCAGCGCTTTTCAACGATGGAACAAGGGTTACGAGTTTAATGACTTCATCTATGAGAACATGCCCAGCTACTGTCGTTCGAGGTGGATAGCCGAGATTGCCCGATTTCCCCGTTTCCAGGAACGGGTAAGGTATCACTGGAAGAGGTTCATTAAAGATGTTTATCCCGCAATGGAAACATTTATGGAAGAATTTACGGCAAGAATTGAGGCCGCAGGGAATTGTGATCACAATCGATGGCCGCAATATTCAGGAGATAACATCACAGCGCGCATGAGAGCATTTTTTAAACCCAGCTTTGACAAGAAAGTGGCCTGGCTCAACAGCCAGTGGGGCACGCAGCAGTGCAACAATGTCACTCCTGGTTCAAGGTGAAACAGGCCCCAAAATCCGGCATCTAAGAAACTCTTTACTGCCCATTTTAGAGCATCGTGAGTACAAAATGAGATTTATGTTTTTTAGATTCCCGATTTACAACATGTTACACTTATAGAAATGAGGTCAAAATGTTAGGATTATTTGTGCAATTTCAAATTATTTTTAGCTATCTTTGCTGGCGTGGAAATCACAAGCATTCACCTAAAAAAAGCAATGATACAATGAGCATGACGAAGAAACTGATGACATTGATGCTGACACTCATGATGCCAGTTACAGTTATTGCACTTCCACCATACAATCGCATTAACTATGAGTTTGAGGTGGATGGCATCTATTACCTGATCGAAGGTGACGAAGCCTGTGTGACCTACCAAAAATATGAAAATGGTATGCACCTGAGTGATTATCACAATGACGTGGTTATCCCTGCGCAAGTCACCTATCAAGGCAAAACCTACCCGGTCACAATCATCGACTATTCTGCATTCAATTATTGCATTGGATTAACGAGCATCACCATTCCTGAATCCATCACCACGATAAGGGATAATGCGTTTTATCTTTGCACAGGACTGACCCGTGTCAACATCACAGACATTGAAGCATGGTGCAAAATCGAGATGGGTAATTGCAATCCTCTCATTTATGCCAACCATCTGTACATGAATGGCACCGAGGTCACTGACTTGAACATCCCCGACGGCATCACAGCAATCAACAAGTATGCGTTTTGGGGATGCAGCGGACTGTTGAATGTCACTATCTCCAACTCGGTTACAAGAATCGACGACTATGCATTTTGGGGATGCACGGGTTTGACTAAAGTGAGCATCGGCAAATCTGTTACATACATTGGCAAAGAGGCATTCCAGAATGCAACAGGAATCGAAACAATCATCTGTAAGGCAACAACGCCTCCATCATGGAAAGACAGGTCATTGTTTTCGACCAATGAATATTATCATACGGCTTTACACGTTCCGACAGGCTGTGAAGCAGTTTATAAGTCAAGCATCTATTGGGGACAGTTCATGACAATCATTGGCGATGTCACTGAAGATCTTCTGGGCGATGTGAATGGAGACGGTGAAATCAACATTGCCGATGCCAACAGCGTGATTGATATCGTTGTCATGGGTGGAAACGGAGGCCACACCCGCGTACCCAGTGAAGATAATGTTGAAAGTGAACAGAGTGTCGACGTGAATGGTGATGGCGAGATCAACATTGCCGACGTGAACGCCATCATCAAAATAATCATCGGCAACAATTAAGAATTACTCGTAGGAGGTTTTGCGGCGGTGATAGTTAAAATGGTGCAAGATTTGTGTATCTGTGAATAATTGATTATCTTTGCACTACAAAATAATCAAGCTCACTAAAAGAATACAATTATGACACCGGTAGAAATGAATGCTGAACTTTTCCGAGAGCTAAGTATCATAGCCGAGGACGAGGGTTTGATGCGGAAATTATTGAAGTATGCGAAAAAGCTTACCGCAAAAAAACAGGCGATGGATGAAACGGAGTACCTGATGTCTTCGCCAGCCATGGCTGATATAATCCGACAAGGTCAAGAAGATATCAAGAACGGCAACGGACAAGTAGTAGAACTTGATGAACTATGGAAATAGTCCTACTCCCCAAGCCCTTGCTGACCGAGACTATTGGAAAAGAACGGGCAACAAGCGAATAATGAAACGTATCTCGGCCTTGTTGGCCGACATTGTCCAACATCCATTTGATGGCATAGGGAAACCCGAGCCATTAAAAGGTGAGCAACATGGTTTGTGGAGTCGCCGCATCACAGATGAGCATCGTCTTGTCTATTCTGTCAGTAAGGGAAAGATTTATGTCTATGTCCTATCCATGCGTTTTCATTACGCTAAATAGGAACAGTCCTTGAATGAACAAGGTATTAAGTTAGATATTAACTAATTAGCACTCAATAATTATTGCATTATCTTGAAGAGCCTGGCTACTCGTAGGAGGTTTTGCGGCGGTGATAGAGGACGTAGATGATGATAGGGGCACCGACAAGGGCGGTAACGCTGTTGACGGGCATGGCACCCTCGAAGCCTGGAGCACGGGCAATCAGGTTACAGATTAAGGCCAAGGCGGCACCACAGAGGGCTGTCGCGGGCATGAGCCGCCAGTGGTCACTGGTGCGGAAGATGCCACGGGCCAGATGGGGCACGGCCATACCGAGGAACATGATGGGGCCACAATAGGCCGTGACGATGGCGACCAGCGTGCCCGAGCATACGATGATCCATGTGCGAGCCCGCTTGACGTTCACGCCCAGGTTGGCGGCATAACGGTCGCCCAGTAGCATGGCGTTCAGCGGCTTGACCAACAGGAAACTCAATGGCAGCAGGATGCACATGAGCATGACAAAAAGTATCATCTCGTCGCCCGACACACGGGAGAACGACCCGAGTCCCCACACGACGAAGGCCTTCACGTCCTCCTCGGGACTGAGAAACTTGAGCACACCGATGATGGCAGTGGCCAGATAACCGATCATTACACCGATAATCAGCAAGGTGACATTACCCTTGACTTTGCCTGAGATCCACACAATGAGCATCATCACGGCCAGGGCTCCTATGATGGCTGCCACCGAGACGGCAGCGTCACCCAGATAGCCCAAACTGCTTAATGCCACACCACCCAATTGCCCCGACAGCAACACTACAAAGGCCACGCCCAGACTGGCACCGTTGGAGATACCCAAAATAGACGGGCCTGCCAGCGGGTTGTGGAAGATGGTCTGCATCATCAGGCCGCTCACGGCCAGTCCGGCACCGGCCACGATAGCGGTCAGGACCTGCGGCAGACGGGAACTGAGGATGATGTTGGTCCAGATTTCGCTCTCACTACCCTGCCCGACCAAGATACGACAGATGTCGGCAACGGGAATCTCGACCGAGCCAATAAACAAGTTGACAATCATCAGCACGACAATCGCGACCACAAGGGCAAGCATTAAGGGCAACGTGCGTCTCATATTTCTTTGTTTCTAGATATTATAGAAAATCTAGTTAATCTAGATGGTTTAGACTTATTGAAGCAAGTGGTAAAAGGTGGGCTGGTAGTCCTTCTCGACCAGTTCGGGATGGAAGATGGCGACGAAGTCCTTGAGTAGCACATCAGGCTTGACGGGAGCGATTTCGTAGTAGGGCGTTTGCTTCATGTTGCAGTAGATGACCTTTTTCTCCTTAAATGCCTTGAACATCTCGTTGCGGGGTTCTGAGGCCTTGAGGGCATCATATGAGAACTCGCCAGGATAGCTATTGAGGATTCGCCAGTAGTCAGCGTTGGCCGACAGGGCATACATCTTTTCAAACTCGAGATCCTCGCCTGAGGTCTCATCATCGTTGATGACATAGTCGGCACCTGCGTCGCGGAAAATCTGTGCCAGATAATTCTTGCCACCCACAGCGTGCCAGTTGCCGTAATGCATCTCGCCGCTGGTGACGGTGGGACGGGTCTCGACCTTGGCGGCCTTCTCCTTCAACTCATTGTAACGGCTCTCGATGCCGGCGAAGATTTCTGCAGCCTCTTTCTCCTTGCCGATAAACATGCCGATGAACTTGATCCACTCGGCCTGACCCAGCGGGTCGAGTTCCTTGTAGCCCAGATGGGGAACAAGTGTGATGCCAATTTCCTTGATGGCATCATAGCCGCCACGCTTGGAGGGTGAAATGAAGATAACATCAGGATTGGCGGCCATGACCACCTCAGGATCAAATTCGCCTTCCATGCCAATCTTGACGATGCGGCCGTCCTTGACGCGGGTCTTGATATCCTCATTAAAAAGGTTCTTGGTGCCCGTGATGCCCTTGACCACATCGTGGGCTTCAAGGATGGTAAAGTTAGACAACTGCAACGAGGTCATACAGATGGTGCGCTCGATGGGCACTTTGACCTTGACGTATCCCTCGGGCACGGTAACCTCGGCATCACGGACAAGGGCAAAGTGGTCCTTCTTGCCCACATCAACCAATCGGATATCGGCTGAGTCTCGTACACTGAACCCGGTGGCATATTTCACCGTGACTTCTGCCAACTGGTTATTACTTGAATTGGTCTGCTTCTTACCCTGGGATGTGCAGGAGCACAACAGCAAGAAAACCGCTATGATTCCGTAAATTTTCTTCATTTTCGTTATTGTATTAAATAATGGTGCAAAGGTAGCATTTTTTAGCGAGATAAAAGCGTTTAACAAGGCCTAAAAGCCTACATAAATAGGGGGAAGATGGATTTTATTTTGTAATTTTGCAGCATGGAAGTTAATGCAGCAAGAATCAAGTGGCATGACAACGTGTGGGCGGCACTGATTTTTTTCACACGGCTGCCGTTATGGCGTATTTATCAGCCCCCACAAGCGAGTTACAAGGCTGTAGTTGAATACTGGCCGCTGGCGGGGTGGCTCACAGGTGGGGCCATGGCTGCCACGTTGTATTTTGGCAGCATGATCATGCCGTGGCCCGTCGCAGTGATTGCTGCGATTGCCGTGAGGCTGCTCATTACCGGGGCGCTGCACGAGGACGGCCTGGCCGACTTCCTGGACGGATTTGGCGGCGGTGGTGACCGGAGTCGCATCCTCGCCATCATGAAGGACTCGCACATCGGCACCTATGGTGTGCTGGGCCTCATCGTCTATATGCTGCTTTTAGTAACGGCACTCTATAGCATGCCACCACTTGTTGCTGCACTAACCGTGTTTGCTGCCGACCCGTTCTCAAAAATGGTTGCCAGTCAACTGATCAACATACTCCCCTATGCCCGTCGTGAGGAAGAAGCCAAGAACAAAACCATATACCGCAAACCCACTCTGGCAGCGGGAGTGAGCCTGACAGTCCAGGGATTGTTGCCCATGGCATTGATGATTTGGTTCACAGGAATCAGTTGGTATCTTGTGATCGCCATTCCCCCTGTGGTAATGTACTTCCTGTACCTTCTCATTTTGCACAAGATAGGCGGCTACACGGGCGATTGCTGCGGTGCGGTTTGCCTGCTGGTAGAGCTGGCCGTCTATCTGGTAGCCAGCGCCCAAGTCATTAACCTTTAACTCATCACCAATAACCAACAAAGAATGGAAATTATCTTGGTAAGGCATACAAGCGTCGATGTCCCCCGGGGGACGTGTTACGGGCAGACCGATGTGCCCGTGCGTGACACCTTTGAGCAGGAGGCCGAGGTAACACGCCAGTCGCTCGAACAATACCTGCCGTTTGACAAGGTGTTTTCCTCGCCACTGACGCGTGCTCGCAAACTGGCTGACTACTGTGGATATCCCGATGCCGAGACCGACGACCGCCTGATGGAGATGTACATGGGCAAGTGGGAAATGCAGCTGTATGACGAAATCCAGGACCCGCACCTGCAAGAATGGTACAATGATTACATGCACCAGCCCACGACTGATGGCGAGGCTTTTCCCGACCTATATGATCGCGTTGCCCGTTTCCTGGATGAGTTAAAAGGGACAGGATATCAACGGGTTGGCATATTCGCTCATGGCGGGGTACTCATCAGCGCGGGCCTCTATGCTGGGGTATATCAATGGGAGGATGCATGGAGCAATCTATCACCCTTCGGGGGGCACATGTTAATAAAAATATAATAGGGCCGTGGCATGCCACGTCATAGAGAATCATTCTATAACAATGAGTAAAATTATCCTGATTACCGGCGGACAACGGTCGGGCAAGAGTTCGAAGGCCGAGGAAATGGCTTTGAGCCTCACCGATAGCCCTGTATATGTGGCTACAGCACATGTGTGGGACGAGGAATTCCGCGAGCGGGTGCACCGTCACCAGGAGCGCCGTGGGCCCCAATGGACCAACATCGAGGAAGAAAAATACCTGAGCCGACATGACCTGACTGGGCGCGTGGCCGTTATCGACTGCGTGACGCTGTGGCTGACCAATTTCTTCTTTGAACAGCAAGATGTTGACAAGACGCTGAAGGCTGCAAAAGAGGAGTTTGACCGTTTCACCGCCCATGACGGCACCTTTATCTTCGTGACCAACGAAATTGGCAGCGGCGGCGTGAGTGTTGATGCTGTGCAACGGCGATTTACCGACCTGCAAGGCTGGATGAACCAGTACATAGCCAGCCGTGCCGACGAGGTCATCCTAATGGTCTCGGGAATAGCCGTAAAAGTTAAGGGTTAGAAGTTCTAGAGCATTTAGTTAATCTGGAGTATCTAGAAACCAAACATGAAACTAAACATGAAATCATTCAATATCAACTACACTGATAAGGAGCTGGCACAGAGCATCCAGAAGAAAATCGACCACTTGAACAAACCCAAAGGCTCACTGGGACGGCTGGAAGAATTGGCATTGCAGATTTGCCTTATCCAGCAGACCCTGTCGCCCAGCCTGAATCATCCGTGCCATCTGCTACTGGGCGGTGACCATGGTATTGAGCGCGAAGGCGTCAGCGTGTCACCGCGCGAGGTCACCTGGCAGCAGATGATCAACTTCACCCATGGCGGTGGCGGTGTGAACATGTTTTGCCGCCAGCATGGCTTTAAATTGCGCATCGTTGATACGGGCGTGGACTACGACCTGAGTGCCGTCGAGGGCATCATCGACCGCAAAATTGCCCGTGGCACCCGCAATTTCCTGCATGAGCCGGCGATGAGCCAAGAGGAATTTGACCGCGCCATCCAGACGGGCGTTGACCTAGTGGACGATTGCATAGCCGAGGGGTGCCAGGTGCTGTGTGTCGGCGAAATGGGTATTGCAAACACTTCACCGTCAAGCATCTGGATGAGCCTGTTTGGCAACATCCCTCTTGACGAGTGCATCGGTGCGGGAGCGGGTCTTGACCATCCCGGTATCGTGCATAAGCGCGAGGTTTTGAGTCAGGCACTCAAGCATTACCATGAGACCATGGAGCACACCGTCGAGAACGCCATCCGCTACTTTGGCGGCTATGAAATGGTGACGGCTATCGGTGCGATGCTGCACGGGGCCGAGAAGGGGCTCGTCGTGCTGGTGGATGGCTTTATCATGACGGCCTGTGCCATCGCGGCCATCCGCCTCTACCCCGCCGCTCAGGATTACATGATTTTCACCCATTGCGGCGACGAGAGCGGCCACCGTCGTATGCTCGACATCGTGGATGCCAAACCGTTGCTCAATCTGGGGCTGCGTCTTGGCGAGGGAACCGGTGCCCTATGCGCCTACCCAATCATCGCCTCGTCGGTCCACATGATCAACGAGATGAACAACTTCGACACTGCCCACATCACCAAGTACTTCTAAACGCCCATACAAGCCAGAGGCTTGCAACACATCGACAGCCAACCGGTCAGGACCAAGGCGAGCATCATCAGTTCGGCGAGGCGGTTGATGCGTACGGCCTTGTGCATGTCTGGGGTCGTGAGGGGGCGGTCGTTCTCGCCGATGTAGGGCTTGTCAAAGAGTTCACCGAAATAGTAGTGAGGACCACCGAAACGGCAGTTGAGAATGCCGGCGAGGGCAGCCTCGGGGTAGCCGCTGTTTGGGCTGGCATGTTTGCGACCATTTTTCCAGACGAATTTCAGAAGCGACGGTTTGCCAGATGCTAAGACCATCAGCAGGGCGGTCAGGCGAGCGGGAATGTAGTTTGCCACGTCATCGATGCGGGCGGCCCAGCAGCCGAAGTCTTTATAGCGCTCGGTACGATAGCCAATCATCGAATCCAAAGTGTTGACCATCTTGTAGGCCAGCATGCCTGGTGTGCCCAGCAAGGCTAGCCAGAAGAGCGGTGCGATAACACCGTCGCTCAGGTTTTCGGCCAGGGTCTCGAGGGCTGCGGTTCGCACCTCCTGGGCTGTGAGTTGAGAGGTATCACGGCCAACGATTCGGGCGACTTGTTTACGCCCATCGTCCAAAGAACGGTCCAGTGCCAGGAACACGTCTCGCACCTCGCGGATAAGCGTCGTTCCCGCCAGACAGTAAAATATGATTATGGTATCCAGCACAAGCCACAACGCCAAGTTGGGAATTAAGCGTTTCAGTCCCCAAACGGCAAAATACACCATCAAAATGAGAAACACAGCCATCACGGCGCCCTTGGCCATGCGACGACTACCCTTATTGAGTCGATGCTCGCCCCGCGAAATCATTCTGCCGAACCAGACAACAGGATGCGGCAACCGTGACGGGTCGCCAATGAAATAGTCCAGCAACCAACCTAACAGCAAGGGATAAAGAGAGATCAAATTATTCATCATCGTGTGGTAATGAATTGATTTACAGCATGAATCAAGGCATCATTCTCGGCTGGCGACTGGGTGGCAATGCGGAAGTGATGTGGCGTAAGACCCGTGAAGTTGGAAGCGTCACGGATGAGGATGCCATGCTCTTGAGCCAGATATTCCTTCAATTCGGCAGCCGTTGATTGCCGAATGGTGCACAGGAAGAAGTTGGTCTGTGTGTCTTGAGTATCGATTCCTTCTATTTCATTGAGTTGTAAGCGCAAGCGCTCAGTCTCGGCCAGATAGGATGGCAAATCGGGAATGGCCGTTCTGCCCTGTGTTACCAGCCATTTACCCGCCTCCAGCGACAAGGCGTTGATTGCCCAAGGGCGATATTGGTCACGAAGGCGTTTTATCACTTGAGACGAAGCCGTGACATACCCCAGCCGCAAGCCAGGCACCGCAAAGCGTTTGGTCATGGAATGCAACAGGATGATATTTCCGCGAACAATCACATCGGCTGGCGCTAACAGGGGTGCCATGGTGTAGTCCTCATAGGACTGGTCAACAACGAGCAGCCCATATTGGTCAGCAAGTGCCAGCACATCCTCAACAGGCATCACGCTGCCTGTTGGGTTGTTGGGGTTGCACAGCCAGCACAAGACACCGCCATCGCGCTCTTGATAGCCGAACACGCGACAGGCGTCCTCATATTCCCTGAACGTGGGTTGTATCACATGGCAGGTGCCCTCATGGCGATAGGCCTGGGCAATCAGATAGATGGCATCGACAGCCCCACTGGTCACCAGCACCTCATCGGGGCGGATGCCACACTCATCAGCAATCAGCTGCTCTAACGTGGCCGCAGAGGGTTCAGGATAAGAGCGCACGACATCCAGGCAGGAACACAGGTAATCTTTGAGCGCACTCATGTCAGTCCCATTAAAGATGTTGGAACTGAAGTTCATTTTGATATGGTTGTAACGGTACAGGTCGTCGCCGTGTCCTTCAATCATGGTCAGTCAAAATTTTGTAGATTTGCTCCATATCGACATACCGGCGCACATGGTCGGCCAACTTGTCGTATTGTTCTTCTTTGAAGGCTGCATAGTCAAACGGGGCTGTTCCTTCTGCTATCTTGTCCTGATAGGGCTGCAACAGAAAATCGACAAACGGAGCGTTATCGAGAATGCCATGAACATAGGTTCCCATGCACTTGCGGTCCACGATGTAGCCGTCGTCGCGCCCGTCGTCGAGATGCAGCAACGGTGATGGCTTGGCATCACCCACAGGGCGTGTCTCACCCTGATGAATCTCGTATCCCTGGCCATATTGGCAAGAGACTTGTCGCGTCTGCTTGTCGCCGCTCATTGCTGTGGTAGTAGGCAATAGCCCAAGGCCAGGAAGCCGTTCAATATCACCCTCAACATGCTCAGGATCAATCACCTCTACACCCATCATCTGATAGCCACCGCAGATACCCAGCACCGTTGCTCCGTCGCGACGGGCACGCACAATGGCCTGAGCGCAGCCGTTGCGACGCAGTTCATACAAGTCGTGCAGTGTGGACTTTGTGCCCGGCAGGATGATGATGTCGGCCTTCTTGATATCTTCGGTATTATTGGTATAGAAAAGGTGCACGCGGGGGTCGCGCTCCAAGGCATCAAAGTCGGTGTAATTGGACAAGTGGCGCAACATGATTACTGCAACGTTGACCTTGCCACGCTCAGCCTGCATCGACTTTTGCACCAGCGCCACGCTATCCTCTTCCTCGATGTGAATATCCCTGTAATAAGGGATCACACCCAGCACGGGAACACCGCAGATGTCCTCCAGCATCTTACGTCCCTCGTCAAACAGGCGCATGTCGCCGCGAAACTTGTTGATGATGATGCCCTTGATGAGTTTCTTATCGTCTGGCGTCTGCAGGGCAATGCTGCCATAGACCGAGGCAAACACCCCTCCCCTGTCAATGTCGCCCACCAGGATGACATCGGCATGAGCGTGACGAGCCATGGGCAGGTTCACGAGGTCGGTGTCACGCAGGTTGATCTCGCTGATGCTTCCAGCGCCCTCCAACACAATGGGGTTATAGCGCGATGCCAAGCGGTCAAAGGCGTTACAAACCTCACTGCGGAAGTCGATATCCGACTTGCCTCGGCGCCAGTAATCATAGGCATTTTTGTTGCCGATGGGACGACCATGCAGGACGACTTGCGACGTGTGATCGGACTGGGGTTTCAACAACAGCGGATTCATGTCGGTATGGCATGGAATGCCGGCAGCCTCGGCTTGAACGGCCTGGGCACGGCCAATTTCCAGTCCATCGGGCGTGGCATAGGAGTTCAGCGCCATGTTCTGGGCCTTGAACGGGGCGGGTTGATAGCCGTCTTGCTTGAAAATGCGGCAAAAGGCGGCAGCAACGATGCTCTTGCCCACATCGCTGCCTGTGCCGGCAAACATGAGTGGATGCAAATGTGGTCGGTTGTTCATTCTTTATCGTTAGCTAAAACAAACAGATAGTCGGACAAGCGGTTCATCATTACCATGATGCCACTGTCAACCGGGTGCTCACGATGCAACGACCACATGTGTCGCTCCACAGTGCGAGCCTGGGTGCGAGCCAAATGGATGAAGGCCGCCAGCCGGGAACCGCCGCCGGGAACGACAAAACCACCCTTATAATCGGCCTGGTCGATGGCCTGTTCAAGCCGTTGAACCAACTCTACAGAGTGCAGTTCCCGTGGGTTAACGCCACTGTCAGGGGTGGCGATATGGCTCATGACAGTCATCAGCTCGTGCTGCACGGCATGAATCAGGCTCTGATTGACTTCATCACCACCCAGCATCGACCTCACGATTCCCAGATGGGCATTCAGCTGGTCAATCTGGCCGTTGACCTCGATGCGCGGGTCATCTTTCGGCACCCGCACGCCATCGCGCAGGCTCGTCATGCCCTCATCTCCTGTTTTGGTATATATCTGCTTCATTGTATTTGATATAGATGGGTATAGCTGGCCAATACGTTCTTGTGGCGGATAACGGGTGTGGGCACGGGCTCTCCCTTAGCATTATAGACCTGGACAACCGATGGGGGCATTACGTCCAGGAATTGCGTGTAATGAAACTCATGGCCACGATATTCCTTGCCGTCAAGCATGAAGCGGCGATAGCCCAACGAGAGCCGGCGGTCGGCCTTGCGGGCGGTTATATTGTAAGGCAACACGCCGCACATCGGGAACTCGCCGTCGTCGGTGACAATCTTTTCGCACAAGTACATCATGCCTCCACACTCGGCGATGATGCGACCGCCACGCTCAGCATATTCATTAATGGCTCGACGTGTGGCCTCGGCCTTTACCAGTGCCTCCAGATGCTTCTCTGGATATCCGCCGGGCAGGTAGAGCAGATCCACGTTGTCCAAACAGGGCACCTCGGTCTCGGGATCAAAGAAAGACACGTTTTGCAACGCATCGATATTCTCTTGGTAAACAAAAGAGAATGATTCGCCATTGCGGGCAATCAGAGTGCGATCCATGTGTTTTGGCTTCATGCAAGGCGATGCAGCATACGCGACGTCATCATTAGTCAGTTTCAACAATCGTTGCCATTGCACATGGGTTTTCAACAGTTCAATCAACTGCTGATTCTCGGGCTTCTTGCTGAAATCCAATCCCAAGTATCGCGAGCCTTGCTCAAGGGCGGCATTTTGGGGCAAATAACCATAACACTCCACACCCAGATCATCGCATACCTGCTGCAGCATGGCAAAATGCCTTGCCGATCCCACGCGATTAAAAATCACGCCGGCAATATGCACGTCAGCACGAAAATTGATAAAGCCCTGCAGCAACGCAGCCATCGAATAGGCAGCCGACTTGGCATCGACCACCAGCACAACAGGAAGTCTGAGCACACGGGCTATCTGGGCCGCCGACCCATGGTCACGATCATACCCGTCAAATAGTCCCATCATGCCCTCGACAATGCACACGTCGACATCATCACCATAACAGTCAAAAAGCTCACAAACATGCTCCTCAGAGGCCATAAACGTGTCCAGATTGACACTTGGCCTGCCACACACCGCAGCATGAAACTTCGTGTCGATATAATCAGGTCCGCACTTGAACGGCTGCACTTTGTATCCCATACCTGTAAACAAAGCCATCAGCCCCCGGGCAACTGTCGTCTTGCCCGATCCACTGGCTGGCGCCGCTATTAAAAAACCATGTTTCATTTCGAGCTACAAAGGTACACCAAAATATCGATAAAGAGAATCCAGAGAAGCTATTCACTGCCCTAAATATACCTCATTATTTGGCCAAATGGCGTTTTTTCTCTAATTTTGTCAAATCATATCGCATTATGAGTGATTTCTACAAAACAGTAAAGGGCGTATCACAGGGCATCTATCGCGAGAAGATGTCCCGTTTTCTGGCGTTTGCCGAGCCCGTGTCGAGCGCCGAGGAGGCCCGTGCCGTTATCAAGCGCTATGCCAACGAGTACCATGATGCGCGGCATTGCTGCTGGGCCTACATGATTGGCACCGAGCGCAACGAGTACCTGAGCAGCGACAATGGTGAGCCCAGCGGCACGGCAGGCAAGCCCATTCTGGGCCAGATCAACTCATTTGAATTGACAAACATCGTGATCGTGGTCATCCGCTACTTTGGCGGCATCAAGCTGGGCACATCGGGACTGATTGTCGCTTACCGCGAGGCGGCCCGTCTGGCTATCGAAGCAGGTGAAATTCTGGAGTGCCACGAGCAGGCGCGGCTATCGTTCACCTTTCCCTACCTGAGCATGAATGATGTGATGAAGGTGGTAAAAAGGAGCGACCTGCGGGTTATAGAACAGGCGTTTGACAACGTGTGCACGATGACAATCGAGGCCGATGCCGACAAAGTGCCTGCCCTGCGCGACCAGTTCGCCGGCATCGACGGTACCAGCATCATCGATTGACCGTCCTGTGTCAGTATCAGCAGGAGTTTTTCAGTTGTCAGTTCTATGCTGGCGCCGCAGGCAAACCGACAACTGAAAAGCAATCAATTGCCAAGGATGATTCTGATGACAGCGTTGATATCGGCAATAATTACCTCGCCATCGGCATCCACATCAGCACGGCCTTCATAGATGTCAAGGCCGCCCAGAATGACACTGATGATGCAATTCACATCAGTGATATTCACCTCGCCGTCGCCATTCACGTCGCCATGCGGCACATCTATATCACCACTTCCCGTGAAGTAGCCAGGATTATCAGGGCCGCCATCGATATGGGCACGGGCGGCATCCACATGGTTCTCGTCATAGGTCGTTCCCTGGCCGCCGACGATGCTGATGCAGTCGAGGAACATGTTGCCGGATCTGGTCACGGCATCTGTCGTCCAGCCATTGCCGACATAAATGGATTCCAGACAGTCGCAGCCATTGAACATGTCATTCATGCTCTGCACACTCGAGGTCTTGAAACTCTTCAGGTCAAGTGATGACAATGTTGAGCATCCCTGGAACATGGACCCCATTTCTCTCACGTTCAAGGTGTTGAAGCGACTCAGATCGATGGACTCCAATGATGTGCAGGACATGAACATGGATTGCATCTCTTTAACATTAGGAGTGTTAAAGTTTCTCATATCTACGGATGTCAACGAATTGCAGCCGGCAAACATCCAGCTCATGTATTTCACATTCGTGGTGTTGAAGCGGCTCAGGTCAAGCGATGTTAATGACGCGCAATCGGCAAACATGCCTGCCATGTCGGTCACACTAGCTGTGTTGAAGCCACTCAGGTCCAAAGATTTCAATAATTTGCAGCCCGAGAACATGCGAGCCATGTTTGTCACACTTGGGGTGCTAAAACTGCTCAGGTCAAGGGATGTCAAAGATTCACAGTCAGCAAACATGGCCCACATGCTTGCCACACTCATGGTGTTGAAGCCGCTCAGGTCAACCGAGGACAACGACTGGCAGCCCGAGAACATCCGTCTCATGTCTGTCACCGAGCTGGTTTCCAGATAGTCGATTCCTGTGATGGTGTCAAGTTTACTCATCTTGCTGAACCAACTGTTAGTACACGTAATATAAGCATCGACAAAAGTGGTGTCGAACTGCACATGTGTGACGTTAGCAACAGCATTATTCCAGCCGGGAATGTCTCCTGCCTTATTCAGCAGATAGGGAGTGCCCTCGCGTGTGGTTTGCAGGGTGTCGAAATAGAACGTTAACTTTGTGAAATCGGTAGAAAGGACAGCATAGGCTACGCTTGTAGTGGAAAGATAGCCGGGATTGTTTCGTCCGCCGTCGATGTGGGCACGGGTAGCATCCACAAAATTCTCATCATAGACTGTTCCCCGGCTACCCATAAGACTGGTACAACCATAAAACATGAGCATGTCGGTGGGTGCAACCAGTGAATCTGTTGACCAGGCATTGCCTGCATAAATTGTTTCAAGATGACCGCAATAGCTAAACATGTCTCCCATGTCCTTAACTCTTGAGGTATTGAAACGCCTCATGTCAAGGGTAACCAATGAATCGCATTCATGGAACATGCTCGCCATGTTCATCACATTTGAAGTATTAAAACTACTCAAGTCGATAGAAGCCATGGATGTACAAAATGCAAACATGGAGCCCATGTTTTCCACATTTTCGGTGTTAAAGCGACTTAGGTCAAGGGATTTCAATGATGCACAGCGTTCAAACATGGCAAACATGTTATTCACACTTGAGGTATTGAAGTTGCTCAAGTTAAGTGACGACAACGATTTGCACCCAGCAAACATGCCTGCCATGTTTGTCACATTGGCTGTATTAAAGTCGCTCAAGTCAAGTGACGACAACGAATTGCAGTTAAAGAACAGAAAAGCCATGTCATTCACTTTCTCGGTATTGAAGCCACTCAGGATAAGTGATTCCATAGCAGAACACATCTTGAACATGTTATTCATGCTTTCAACATTCTCGGTGTTAAATCTGCTCAAGTCCAGTGACGTCAGCGACATACAGTTGGCAAACATGAATTCCATGGTTGTCACCTTTGAGGTATTGAAGCCGCTCAAGTCAAGTGACGACAACGATTTGCAGTAATAGAACATGTCTGACATGTTTGTCACTTCCTCGGTGTTAAGGTTTTTTAATCCATTAATAGACCTGAGCTGCGACATGGCTGCAAACCAACAATAGGTGGTTGTGGGACGGGCATCAATAAAAGAAGAGTCAATTTCAACATGAGTGATATATTCCCTGTTCTCAAGCCAATCAGGATAATTATCTGCAGTATTTAACGAATAGGTGGTGCCGGTGCGTGAAGCGCGCTGTTCATCGTAGTAGAATGCCAGCGTGCTGTCGGCCTCGGTATATACCGAATAAGCCTCCTGGGCCGCAGTGCCGACTGAACACATCAGGCACACTGCGAGAGCCACCACTTGAACAAGTAATCCTTTTTTCATATCTATCGGTTTATATAAGTTTCACATGCAGTTAACTTGCTCACTGTTTTATAGTTTTAGTTGTCAGTTCGATGAAGACTAACGATTGAAATCAGCGCTGTTGCCAGTGGAAACGGGCACGGACGTGATCATCGCCATCGGCAGTGATGCTCATGCGGGAGTCCAGCGGGTCGCTGTCGTCGATGACAACCTGAGCGGTCTCGCCATAGTGGGTCTCCTTGATGAAGGAAATCTCCATGCGGCGGATAAAGTAGTGGTCATAGCAGTCCATGTCGAACAGGTTCATCAGGTGTGACAGGTAGCGCACGGTGTTGACGTGGCGGTTAAAGTCGCAATCCATATAGCCAAAGGTGTAGTCCACGGCATGGCCTTCCTCGATGGGTCGCAGGCGGCTCATCGGCTCGATGGGGCATGGGATGTCGGACACGTTCTCGCGAATATACTCCAGCTGGGATATATCGACGCTCGCACGGGTGTTGAGGTCAATGACCATCCAGATGGTGCGCACATAGCCCAGCGTGTTGCCGTCGGCATCGTCGAGACGCATGTTGCGCTGCGAGAAGTGGCGGTTGTAGTCCTCAATCCAAGTGGTGAGGCGGTAGTTGGTATTCACCTTTGGATAAGCCTTCATCTCGATGGTGACACGTGAGAGCACCCACACATGATTATCCTGGATGAGGCGTGCATAACCCACCCCCCAGGAGTTGGCATGGAAGGTGGCGACCTCGATGATGCGGGTCATCAACAGCGTCAGGGGCATTTCGCCCTGGGGATTACACTCGCCAGCGGCGAGATAGTAATCCTTGTAAAAGACTTTCTTATTATTCTCAGAGCACATTTGTTTTTCTTATCAAATAGTTATCTAAAATCACAATAGCAGCCATCGACTCGACAATGGGTAATGCACGCGGCAGCACACAAGCGTCGTGGCGGCCACGGGGATGCAGGACCACGGGATTACCCTCACGGTACAGCGTCGGTACAGGCTGCATGAGTGTCGGCACAGGCTTGAAAGCGATGCGCATGACGATGTCCTCGCCGTTGCTGATGCCGCCCTGGATGCCGCCTGAATGGTTGGTAGATGTGCCAATACTGCCATCGGGGCGCTTCACAAACAAGTCCATCACCTCACTGCCACGCTTGCCTGCCATGTCAAAGCCATCGCCATACTCAAAGCCGTGAACCGAGGGGATGCTCATCATTGCCGCGGCCAGTTGGGCATGGAGTTTGCCAAATACCGGCTCACCCAAGCCTGCGGGCACCCCCTTGACTGTGCACTCGATGATGCCACCCAGGGTGTCGCCATCGGCGGGAGGGGTAACGCAGGATTGAGCGTCGACACTGGCGCTGATGGTGATGCCCAAGCGCTGCAACGCCTGGACGGCGATGCCACCCGCCACCACACGGGCAACGGTCTCGCGAGCCGAAGCACGCCCGCCGCCCCGAGGGTCACGAAGTCCGTATTTTGCATCCCATGTGAAGTCGGCATGATTGGGACGATAACACCGGGCTATCTCGTCATAGTCGGTACTGCGGGCATCGGTGTTGCGGACAACAAAGCCGATGGGTGTGCCCAGCGTCTTGCCTTGCCAGATGCCCGAGAGAACCTCTACCCTGTCCCGCTCATCGCGGGTGCTACTGCCAGCCGACTGCCCGGTGCGCCGCCTGTCCACAAAGCGCTGCAACTCGTCAAGGTCAACAGCAACGCCCGCGGGCATGCCATCGAGGATGCCTCCCATGGCCGACCCATGCGACTCGCCAAATGTGGTGAGCGCCAATATCTTGCCTATCGTATTCATTCTGTCTTCTCTGCTATCAGGTCAACGGTTTGCCCTTGCACAAAGTTGACAAGGACATCGGGATTGATCTTGAACTGAAGTCCCCGCACGCCCGCACTCACATAGATGTAATCATACAGGATGCATGTCTCGTCAAAGAATGTGGGAAAAGGTTTCTTCATGCCCACTGGTGAGCAACCACCACGAATGTATCCCGTGGTGGGCAGCAACTCCTTCATGGGAATGAGGTCCACCTTCTTGTTGCCAGACACCTTGGCGGCCTTCTTCAAGTCAACCTCCTCGGCGCCGGGAATCACACACACCAGATGGCCTGTCTTGTCGCCCTGTAGAACTAACGTCTTGAACACCTGCTCAATATTCTCACCCAGCTGGTCGGCGATGTGGCCAGCGCCCAAGTCGGTTTCATCGACCTCATAGGGGATGAGTTCATACTCTATTGATGCGGCATCAAGCAGTCGCGCGGCATTGGTTTTTGTTATTTTTTTCATCGATTATTGCCTTTATTCGGCAAAGATAATTAATTTTGCACAATAAATAAATATCAGTAACAAATAATTAAAACAAGACCATAGTAATGAAAAAACTCATTATCGCCGTGATGATCGCTATCACAGGCTGGATCAACGTCCAGGCCCAGTCATCACCTGCTCCCGAGAAGTACAACTCTTTTCTTGAACAAATGGCCCAACTTGAACAAGTCAAAGCCGAATTCATGATGAAAGCGACCCTGGAAACACTGGCCAAGGATCCCAAGGCTTATCGACAAATGCTGGAACTGGCCGAGAAACGCTTCAGCGATGCGGCCGACCCCATTCACAACGAGGGACTCTACATGACAGCATTGAAACATGCTACCGATAACTTCATCCTCAGCGCCGCCGAGAAAGAGAGACAACGGCTGATGCTTGAAGGGGCCAAGAAGAACATGATAGGTTCTACCGCCGCCGACTTTGATTACATCACCCCCAACGACAAGACGGTCCATCACCTAAAAGACCTGAGAGCCGATTATATCCTCATCTATTTCAATAATCCCGACTGCGAGTCGTGCGAGACCGTCAAGGAACGTCTGAACGGCAATGAGTTGATCAACCAGATGGTCAATGATAAAAAACTCATCGTGCTGGCCATCTACCCGTACGATGACCAGAAGCTGTGGAAAAAGGCCAAATATCCCAAGATGATGATCAATGGTTGGAACCAGAGCCGCAATATTGAGTACGCCGAGCTTTATGACCTGCCCACCTTGCCTTGTTTCTATCTGGTAGACAAGCAGTTCAAGGTGATTGTCAAGAACGAAGGCAGCCTCAATAAGGTCGAGGCCAAACTCAAAGAACTGACGACAGCCATGGAAGTTGGCCCCGCGCCCGCTCCTGCAACCGCCAGTAAAGTCACCCCCAAAATCAAGGTTACTCCCGCTCCAGCCGACGACCCCAAGACCATCATGAGCGAGCAGGTGTTGACCTACATGATTGAGAACAAGAGCCAGGAAATCTATGACTTGATGTCGGAAAAGGTGAAAGAGAAAGTGAAGCCCACCAGTTTTGATGGTGCCATTGCCAAGATTGAGAGCAAGATGGGTAAGTATCAAGGCCACGAACCCTGGCAGATTCAGCACATTCATGGCAACAATGCATATACCACGCTCTTGAATTTTGAGAAATCTCAGCTATCGGTCGTTCTCCTCTATGATGAAGCGGGCAAGGTATTAGGATTCAATCTGGTTCCCGCCGAGGCCATCAAGAGTATGAACTGATCCGCTGCGGCATTACAAACTTAAAGAACCTGCCTGACCACTAATGGCGTTGCGTGGTCTGGCAGGTTCTTCTGATCTTCTCCTCTTCATTATCGGGACATGCGCTTGAGAACATTGTAACTGGGCAACACGCCGAGTTCTCCGGCTTTACTCAGGTCGCTGACGCCCAGCGTCTTGTTTCCCATTCTCAAATACATCAAGCCACGGTTGTAATAGGCCTCGGCCAGGTCTGGTTTGAGTTCAATAGCCGCTGTGTAACAACTGATGGCGCTGGTGAAATCGCCTTGCAGCATGTGGGCATTGCCCTTGTTGAAGAGAGCGTAAACGTTCTTGGGCGATAGCTTCAATACCTGTTCCAGATCACGAATCAGCAAGTCGATTGTCGTGACGTCCTGGCGCTGACGCAGCATCGCCTGGGCCCTGGCATCGGGTGCTGCAGCGAGCAACTGCGATGACATGCCCTCGTCCCGTGCCTGTGCCATGCGGTACTGCATGTAATGCGCATCGGCGCGCAGAACATAGGCCAGCGTGAATTGCGGGCTCAGCTCAATGGCTGCGTCGGCATCGGCGATAGCCGCATCGGGATTCTTGACGAGCAAGTAATCCAGGCCGCGTGCAAAGTAATCGATGCTGCGGGGCTTGGCCGACGAGAGCAACGAGTTATAATACTCGATATTGGAAAAATGGCGCTGGATCTCGTCCTCATCGAGCTGGGGCTCGCCATTGACCAGCGTCAACGTGCCCGAGAGCAACCTGGAGTCGTTGATATCGCCAATCTCACGGATGTAGTGCGTCTTTCCATTCAGTTTATTGTCCCTGGCATAATAGGACAGGGTGAACATGGGCATGGGCTCCACCTCGATATTATCGTTCTGGACATGACCGCGCTGACGGTTAGCATACTCGGGCTTGACGGCGTCATTGTCGTTGACGGTGAGCAAGGTGTTGAAACGATTCATGATCTCCTCGGCGGTTTCGGGCTCATCATTGCCATTGAGGGCACGTTGCTCTGCCTTCTTGATAGCAGCGGTGGCTTCGATTTCGGCCGGGTTGAAGGTCGAGACATGCGTCTTGTTGCGACGGAAGATGGCCATTGCCTTCTCATAATCGGCGTCACCACCCTTGTAGTCGCCCATGCGGCGCTTGGCCTCACCCCTTGCCATATAGCCCGCCTCAAAGTTGGGATATTTCTTCAAGATTGCGGTAAAATCATTGACCGCCTCGCGGAACTGGCGTGTGCGCATGTGCAGCAAGGCCCGGTTATACAGCGCCATGAAATTAGAAGGATTGCTCTTAAGCACAAAGTCAAAGTCGCTGATGGCCTTGTTGTTGTCCCCTACCTCGGCACGCAACAGGCCACGATTGAAGTGAGCCTCCTGGCTGGAAGGGTCAAGACTGATGGCATAATCATAGTCGGACATCGCTCCAAAGTAGTCGTCCAGATTATACTTCATGTATGCACGGTTGATGAAGTAGCCTGCATATCGCGGCTCGAGCATGATGGCGCTGTCCATATCGGCTACGGCGCTTTCAAAGTCACGATGGGCCCTGGTGGCTATTTCGGCCCGCATGACATAGGCGCTGGCGTTGTTCTTGCTCAAAGCAATGCCACGGTTCAGATTCTCGAACGCGGTCGCTGTATCGGCCTTGGCAAGGTTCATCTGGGCCAGGCCGATGTAGGCACGGTCATTGCGGTGGTCGAGCTGCAACAGGCGGTCAAAGGTCACCTGCGCCTCATCATAATTTTTCAAGGCTGTTTCGCAAACAGCACGGTTAAACAGCAGATTCTTGTCCTCGGGCATCAATTTCAGTCCCGCATCATAATCCTCTACTGCGCCCTTGTAGTCGCCAAGATTCTGACGGGACACGCCACGCACCTGATAAGCGTCCACGATAAACGGGTTGCGCTCTATCGCCATACCAGCATCCTGCTCGGCGCCGCTGTAATCCTCAAGACTGATTTTAGCCACCGAACGGTAAAAGTAGGGCTCGGCAAGAAATGGCTTGGCCTTGATGGCCTGGTTAAAATACTGGATGGCAAGGATATAATCCTCGAAGTACATGGCATTGCGGCCAATGTTCACCACCTGATCGGTATTGATTTGAGCATGCACGCCGGAAGCCGCCAACAGCATAGCCAGCAAGAGTGCCAAGCGGTAATATGTATTAACTATCAGATTCATTTAAACGGATATATAACGACAAAAGTAGGCCAAAATTTCACAACAGCAAAAAACACTGGCCTTGTTCCCGGTATTTTTCACATTTAATGGCACAAAATCTTAAAAACGGCTAAATGATTTGGCCAAATGGGCGAAAAATGGTAATTTTGAAGTTTAAAAAATCAACAAGACCCAGTGACAATGAGAAAATATATAGTCATCAGCCTTTTGCTGGCCTTTCTCTTGGCCCCCGCGACCATGGATGCCCGCAAGAAAAAAGACAAGAAAATGGCCAAACGCGAGGTAAAAGTGGAAAACGTCGTTGCCAACGTTGACCAGCCCCTGCGCGAAGTCACTATCACCGACCCAGCCAAGCAATTATATGGCGAGTGGGACATCGTTTCGATGCGCAAGAAGAAAGTGTACACGCTTGAGCGCGCCTATATTTACCTGGATTTTGCCAATGGCAACAAGGTCTATGGCAACAACGGCTGCAACACCATCAACGGCACGTTCCAAATCAACGGCTACAACCTGAAGTTCAACGACTTCATCTCAAGTGAGGAATCCTGCCATAACGTGACCAGCGAGAAGAGCATCATGCATGCACTGGCCGACGTCAGGAAGTACAAGGTTGAGTCGCAGTACAATGCCCAATACATGAATTTGATGAACGCCAAGGGCGCAGTGGTCATGGTGCTCAAGCGCCACAATCTTGATGCCATGAACGGTGCCTGGCTGATTAAGGAGATTGACAGCAAGAACGTGAGTGAGAAAAACATGCGTGTGGTTGTCGACGCTGTGATGCAGACCATTCACGGCGATTCTGGCTGTAACATCATCAACGGTGTGATCACGCTTGACCCGACCAAGGACATGGCCATCCAGTTCGAAGACCTGCACTCCACCGAACATCAATGCGAGGACATCGACAACGAGACAGCCTTGTTACTCGCCCTCGAGAAAACAGAATCGTGCAAACGCATCAACCAGCATGAAATGGCGCTGCTGGACAATAAAGGCAACATCGTGATTGTGCTACAACGAATCAAACTGCGCCAGCAAGACTGAATGCTGAAACCGTTAAGACCTTTTGTCGCTACTTTAGAAACATGAAAATATAATATAAACAACTGAATGATCTGATTTTAAAACGATTTGATCCACAACAAACCATTGGCATCAAATCATTCAGATTGATCAGAGTATTCAGTTGTTTATAATATAATTGATCATGCAGGTATGCAGTGATGGCTACAATACCCTGTGGCCAGTTAACGGCCCATGCGCTTCACGGTGGTGCGTGAACCGTCGCTGTGGGTCGTGACGATAATGTTCATGCCGTCCTGTGGCAACTTGCTCACGATTCCAGTGGGGCTCACATACTTCACATCCACCACCTGGTTATCGCCATTGATTTCCTCGACGGCCGCGCAGGAGAGGACAGCCAGCGGATGGATGGTGTAGTTGGTGTAATAATTATCGTCGGTGGCATGGATGCGGCGCATGGATGCGCCCTCGGTGTTCTCTTGCCAGGGTTCATCCAGGGTGAAGACGCACAGCAAGCCATAGTAGAAGCCCTCTCTGGCAGCCATTTCGGCTTCGAGCGACGGAGCGTAGTCAAAGTTGAGCTTCACAACCACGGTGTCCTGTTCGCTGCACAGGCAGGGCTGTCCATCCTTATAGAAGAAATAGCCATCGGCACGTCCCACTTCGCTACCCAGGGCAGTCAAGTAATCGGTACTCAGGTCATAACGGAACAGCGTCAGTGTGGGCAATTCTACGCCCTCGAGTGCAACAGGCGTGCTGTTGAGCACCAGGCGCGGGTTGGTCATGCGATCGGCCAGTGAACCCTTGACTGTTCCAGGGGCAAGCACCTGCTCATCGGCAAGAGCGGCAAACAACTGATCGTCGCCCGAGCAATCGAGTGCTATCCAATCGGGATACCATGCCATCCATTCGGCATAGCCCCACTCGGCATATAAATCATAATAGATCTCGTCCACATTGTCGGTCACATAAACCAGCTTGCCAGCATCGCTATCAACGGCAGCAGCGACATAGAGGGTGTCATTCAGTTTATACTGAACGCCATCCTCGCCAGCATAGAGCACTTTCCACAGGCGGGTGCCGGGGTCGTTGGCGATGCTGATGGGATAGAACTCCATCTTGCCGTCGTAGTTGATGAGCATGCCCTCGATAGAATAAACCTCGGTGGAATCCACCACGGGATAATCGATGCCAAACTTGTTAAATCCAGCCATCGTGGCCTCAACAGGGTTGCCTGCGTCATCAGTCTCGTTGCTCTTGATGGTGAAGTTGCCCCTGCTATCGATTTCACTCAGGCAAACGCCATCAAAAAAGACCTTATAGTTTTCCCAACCATTCTCGATATTGGCGACATGACCCAGATAACCCGTGCAATCAAATGCCGAGTAATAATCCTCGTCAAGAATGTTCTTGGCGTTGGCAAAGTGAGCAGGATCGGTCACCTCGACCATGCCCTTGTAGGTATCCTTTTTGCCTGTCCAGCCAGCAGGAATCACCACCCCCAGGCGGTACTGCTTGCCCGTGTCGCCATAGATGAGCGCTGCCAGGGCTTCACCCTCATCGTCGAGTTGCATCACCCAGAGGTAATCATTCCACTGGTAGTTGACATACACGTCGCTGGTGAACTGGAATGGGGTGCCATTGGCCAAGGCCGGCAAGTGATGAAGCGAGTCGAGTTTCTCGATATTGGGGTCGATAGGGTCTTCGGGGTCGTCACCGGGTCCATCGGCACTGGTGGTTACCACAAGGCTTGCCACCTGGGCATTCTTGGAGCCCACATGGGTCAGCGTCACAGCCGTCGCACTACCAGTCCAGGTACCCACAGTGCCATCGGCGCTGTAGTCGCCCACGTCGGCAATGAGGTCAAAGTTTGACGAGTTGGCGGTATTGACGGTGATGCCCGCGATGGAGCCTTCGGCCACCGACAGGGTAATCGAGCCATCGACATAGATGCGCAACGTGTAATTGCCCTGCGAGTTCCAGATGCGGGTTGGGGTGGCACCGTCGGTAGCCGACAGTGTCACGCCGTCGACGGTCACGGGGCCAGCCTGGGTGAGGTTGGTCGCAGAACTTTGGGCAGGAACTGGATAACCCATCGCAGTAATGCCCCCGGGTGTGGAGAAGTCAAAGGTGACAACCGACGCCCTTGATGCAGAAAAGGCCAAGATGGCCATCAAGAAAATCGAGAAAAAACGCTTCATTTGCACACATTATTATTTGATGTTACAAAATTACTACTAAGTGATGATACGGGCATCAAAAAAGCCCGAAAAAAGTTATCAACAACCGTAACTTTTCCGGGCCAGTTTGTTGTCTGTTCATGCAGCAGTCTATCGGGTAAACAAGATGCCCGAACAGGTGACACTGCAATTCAAGTTCCCGTAAATGTGGAACGCGTATTGATTAATCATCAAGACTGCTTCTTGATTGCGTGCAACAATTGGTTGCACTCTATCAGGGTTCTTCTCTTTGTCAAGATCGGCAAACTGCTTGATGGTGAGTTCAAAGCGATACTCCTTGTGGGCATCGATTGGCGACTCGACGATGAGTTGTAATTTGTCATTGCCTTTTTCCAGGGTAGTATCGATTTGGACATTGACCACGCTGACTGTGGTAAAGCCCTGAGGGATTATCACAGCGGCTATCATGTCATTGTTGTAATAATTCAGGTTCACCAATGTGTAATCGACCGCCCCTTTCTCGATCGAATAGGCGCCAGTGATCACATCGCGCCCTACCAGAGCGCTGACACTCACATAGCCGAAATCACGGTCCAGATAGTCGAGTTTTCCGTCGATAGCGGCAGCGACCTTCGGGTCCACACTGTCCAGCCACCGGTTATACTGCTCCCCGCTGAGGGGCAGTTGCCCGGCTACTGTTGCGGCAAAAGCCTTACGCGCCTCGTCCAACAATTGGCGCTGCGTGATGTTAGGGATGGATTGTGGCCCCACCGAAATCAGGAAAAGCACGACGGCAAACAAGGCGGGAACCCACCAGATGCGCTTGTTGCGCACCAATAACAGCCCGATGCACACCACATAACACCAGATGTTGAATACCAGCACATAAAGGCGGCTCACCGTGATGCCATAGTCACTCAGGCGCCGGCCGATGGCGACCGTCATCAACGCCAACAGCGGAATCATCGCCAGCGGCATCCAGCGAGTCACTTGCCTGAAGAAGGTGTTGCCCTGCTCGTGCTGCAAGGGATAGGTCAAGTAAATCACGGCAACCATGCCCAGCATGCTGGCCGACACCAGATAACACACCCATCCCACAGGCAGTTGCCAGGAGGTCAAGATCTTGATGGCGTAGATGTAAAGCGTCGCCATGTATAAAAGCAATAGCGGAATGAACAGGTACTGAATCACACCATTGATAAAGCCCGGATAGGATGCCACCTGACTGATGCGCTTGTCCTCACCGTCTGGAATCAGGTTCATGGTCAGCAGTGGAGCCAGCAAAACCATGCACACCGACGGGATGTCGGCAAAGACGCAATCATCGATGCTGATACCGAACAGCCAGTCAAGAGACTGAACAAACAAGATGAGTCCCAGCGTGAGCACTCCTCCAACAATGCAACCGGCACCAATGGCCACCAGCACGTTTACCGAGAAGTTCCAGAACGGCACATCATCATTCCTGCGGTAGAAACACAGCAGAAACACCGACAGCACCATCGTAACAATGGTTGCGGCCACCGCGATGAACTGTGGCAGAGAGAACTTGTCAAACTGCGTCAAGTAAACCGAGATACCCAGCCATGCCGCATGAGCCACCACCTGGGTAACGACTGACATGACACGGCTCTTGAAATCCTCGGTGAGTAACCGCAGCGACACAGCCAGCAGTGCGCCGGTAGCCGGATAAAATATATAGAAAAACTGCCAATGGCTTTCCACCTTGCCCCCATGATTCATAAAAACAAGAAAACAGGTCAGGAATAACAACAGGCACAGGGCCACAGGAAAGCGTCGACAACTCGTTGCGAACTGCCGGCTCCAATTAGCGATAGAGAACCTTTTGAGGATGTTCATAGTCTTCACAGTGAGTCAAATTATCTTTATAACGCACAAAACCGTTTTTAATTGTCATAATGGCAACCGATTTTAGTTGTTGACTCACAACAAAAAAGGCTCATTCTACTGAAAGATTATCAGTAAAAGTGTCAAAAAATTTGCACACAATGATTATTTGATATAATTTTGTGCTCAGAATTAAGAAAGCAGTATGGCGGCTTGTCGCTCGTTAACACATTGGTTGCGAGAGGAAAGTCCGGGCAACACAGGGCATCACATTTCTTAACGGGAAGCTGCGGGAGACTGCAGGGTTAAGGTGACAGAAAACAACCGCCGCACCATGTGCGGTAAGGGTGAAAAGGCGGGGTAAGAGCCCACCGGGCATTGTGGTGACACAGTGCGCCGCAC
>CAMJZI010000009.1 GCA_946410185.1 uncultured Porphyromonadaceae bacterium | reverse complement strand
GCGGGTCTCGCTCTGACGGATTCTCTTAATAGCTGATTTATGGTTTGCCATAATTGTTATAATAAAACTTTGATATTTAGTTGTTAAAAAGTAGCCCATAGCAGAATCGAACTGCTCTTTCAAGAATGAAAATCTTGCGTCCTAGCCGATAGACGAATGGGCCAAATGCGGTATTTTTCCGCAAAAGCGACTGCAAAATTAGAACTATTTTTTGAATTGACAAAATTTAACCCCTTGAAAAGCCGAAAAAGTTGCGAATTTTGGATTTTTTTGCCTTCTGATTGCCAAATAATGAGTAAATTAGCGGCATGTATGAGAAATTAAGGGGCATCGTTCTCAATACCATCCGTTACAGCGACAAGCACAATATCGTGCACATCTATACCGATGGGCGCGGGCTGATGTCATTTGCCGTGCAGCAGGGCAAAACGCATGCCGCTCGGATGCGCAATGCACTGCTCATGCCCCTGTCGCTGGTAGATCTGGAAGCCGCTGTTCGCAGCGGCCGCGACCTGTCGCTACTGCGTGAGGTGCGCCGCAACTATCCGCTGGCAACCATTTACAGTGACCCCATGAAAAACGCTATCGCCCTGTTTGTGAGCGAGCTGCTGGCTCATGTCATTCAGGAGCCCGAGGGCAACGCTGCGCTGTTCAGCTACATCGAGCAGTCGGTGCAGCTGTTGGAACAGATGCCAGACCAGATTGCCAATTTCCACATCTGTTTTCTGTATCATCTCGGGGCGCATCTGGGCATTCAGCCCAATGTGGAGGGTTACCGCAGCGGCTACTGGTTTGACATGACCGACGGTGTGTTTGTGCCAGGAACCGTGCGGGGCCACATGCATCTGCAGCCGCGTGAGGCGCAGGTCATCTATCTGTTGTCGCGCATGACTTTCGGTAACATGAAGGCGTTCCGCTTCAACCGCGAGGAGCGCAACCGCATGCTCGATGTCATCATCAGTTACTACCGCCTGCACAATGCCGCCATAGGCACGTTGCGCTCGCCCGACATCCTCAAGCAACTGTTTGTATAAAACAAGTTCCAAAAGCATCAAGCTTTTGGAACTTAAGTTTAAGGTTTAGAGCAGCATCCACCCTCGACCGGCTAGTATCTAGTATCTAACGGGTTACCAGCTGCCGCCTCCGCCGCCTCCGCCGAAGGAGCCTCCGCCGAAGCCACCCCAGCTTCCGCCTCCGCCAAAGGAGCCACCGCCACCCCACGAGGAGCCACCGCGTCCCCAGTCACTGCCACTGGTAAAGATGATGGGTCCGCCCCAGGTGCCGGTATCGCCGTTGTTGCGGTTGCCGTTATTGCCGTTGTTGCTCTTGTGGGCCACATACAGGAAGAAGACAAAGATACCGATGAACAGGATCAGGGCAAGAAGAGCGTCGTCATCGTCGCCCTGGTTGGCATAGTCCTCCTCGTTATACTCGCCGATGGCCAAGTCGCGCACCACCTGCGCACCGGCCCACACGCCACCCAGGTAGTCATTCTCCTTGAAGTGAGGAATCATCTCCTGGTTGACGATGCGTGTGCTGGTGGCATCGGTAATGGCACCTTCCAGTCCATAGCCTGGAGCGATGAAAGCTTCGCCCTTGCTCTCCTGGGTCTTGGGCTTGATGAGGATGACAACTCCGTTGTTGTTCCCTTTCTTGCCCACGCCCCACTGCTCGCCAATGCTGTAGGCCATCATGGCCTTGTCATAGTCGCCAAAGTCGTTCATGGTGACCACGCATATCTGGTTGCTGGTCTCCATGGCAATCTTTTCGAGCGAGTCTTCGAGCCACTGGCAGTCACCCAGAATGCCAGCAAAGTCGTTGACCAGCCGTGGCGGGTCGGGACGTGCGGGCACTTGGGCCGTCGTCGATAGGGAGGCGATGCACAGCAGGAGCAGTACAGCCATGCGTGTTATTGCTTTGTTACATGTTGGCATAAGCGTCGTTGTCGTGGTGATCGGGTTAGTCGTCATCGTCACTATCGTCATAGGTGACCTCGTTGCTCAGTTCATTTTCGTCGTCACGCTCGCCGGGGAAGTACTGTGACAAGCGCTCGCCGATGTGCGCGATGATTTCGCACAGTCCATCAACAGGGCGGCCCGCCTTGAGGTATCGGGTCAGTTCCTCGACCTCGCAATCCCAGAAGCCCTCAGGCACTGCCTCGTTGATGCCGGTGTCGCCCAGGATGGCCAGTTTTCGATCCTCATAGGCGACAAAGATCAGCACGGCGTTGCGCCGCTTGGTGGTGTAGAGATGCAGCCTGTTGAAGGTCTTGATACCGCGCTTGACCACGTCGCCACGGCATCGTGGCGTCACATGGACGCAAATCTCGCCTGTCGTCTGCCGTTCGGCGGCAGTGATGGCGTCGGCGATGCGTCGCTGACCTTCGCTGGGAATGAAATCGACCAGTGCCATCGGTTACTTGCCCTCGCTGGTTCCGAAGTCCACCTTGGGAGCCTTGTCGGCACCCTCTTGTGCCTGGAAATAAGGCTTGTCGCCGAAGTTGAAGATGCTGGCGATGATGTTGGTGGGGAAGGTGCGGCGCTTGGTGTTGTACTCGCGGGCCACCTCGTTAAACTTGTTGCGCTCGACACTGATGCGGTTCTCGGTGCCTTCCAGCTGATTTTGCAACTCAAGGAAGTTCTGGTTGGCCTTCAGGTCGGGATAATTCTCGCTCACGGCAATCAGTCGGCTCAATGCATTTGTCACGTCGCCTTGGGCGGCCTGATACTTCTGCAAGTCCTCAGGAGTCATCTTGCTGGGGTCGATGGTGACCTTGGTGGCATTGGCACGGGCCTCGATCACACCCTCGAGGGTCTCCTGCTCATGCTTGGCATAACCCTTCACCGTCTCAACCAGGTTGGGAATCAGGTCGGCGCGGCGCTGATATACATTTTCTACTTGAGCCCATGCGGTCTCAACACTCTCTTGCGACGATACGAGTCCGTTGTAGCTGTTCTTAACCCAGCCAAACAAAGCGAGGGCGATAACGCCCAGGACAATAAGTCCGATACATCCTTTTTTCATTGTCTTTTCAATTAATTATTAAGGTGAATAGTATTTCTACAAATGGCAAATTTACACATATCTTGTTGAAATCCTGCAATAGTTGTGCCATTTTTTTTCAAAAAGATGCAGCAATGAGTGGTAAACAGGTTGCCGATTGTTGTCAAGAGCAACATGGCCACGATGGCTGGTGGCTGGGTGGAATGGGTAACGGTTACTCTGGATAGTCGCTCTTTTGTCGAGGAGGGGTGTATTTTTGTCGATATTATTTGTGAATGTGGATGGGGCTGATTACCTTTGCAATACGTTAATACAAAAGCTATTGTCATCATGACCAAAACATTACAAGACGCTGAACCCAAGTCACGATACTTGATGCTGCATGTGCTGTGCTGGGCCGTGCTCATTGTGGTGCCCTTGTTTTTCCACAGTTCCAACGACGACTGGCTGACGGTGTGGAACCGTTATATCAGGTGGCTGGGCAACCCGCTGGCCTATATGCTGGTGTTTTACCTGAATTACCTGTGGATTGTGCCACGGTTACTGCTCAAGAAACGTGACTGGAAGATGTTTTTGCTCGTCAACTTGGTTGTCGTTCTGGTGTGCCTGTTTGCCATGGACATTTGGCACTGGTGCGCCGTGCAGTACTTGCCTGAGATCAATAGTAATGCTCCTCACAAGAAGCCTGGCCCTGGATCGAGATTGCCCCGTTACTTCTGGGCCTTGCTGACGCTGATTCTGATTATCGCCCTTGCAGTGGCTGTGCGCATGACGCAGCGGTGGCAGCACATCGAGGAAGCTCGTAAAGAGGCCGAGACGGCGCGTGCCGAAGCCGAGTTGAGCAACCTGCGCAACCAGATGAATCCCCATTTCTTGCTGAACACGCTGAACAACATCTATGCGCTTATCGCCTTTGACCAGGAAAAGGCGCAGACGGCGGTGGGCGAGTTGAGCAAGCTGCTGCGGCACGTGCTCTACGAGAATCAGCAGGACTTCGTGCCATTGTACAAAGAGGCAGAGTTCATGCGTAATTATATCGAGTTGATGAAAATACGTGTGACCGACAATGTGGTTATCGACACCAACATCAGCATCAAGCCCAACGACTCCACCCCCGTGGCACCACTCATCTTTATATCGCTCATCGAGAATGCATTCAAGCATGGTATATCGCCACAGGGTTCAGGACGAATCAAGATTGCAATCTCCCAGAATGATGGCAACATTGTCTGCGAGATACACAATACCTGCTATCCCAAGCGCGGCAACGACAAGAGCGGGTCGGGCATTGGTCTGGAGCAAGTGAGCCGTCGTCTGGAACTGATGTATCCCGACCGCTACACCTGGGACAAGGGCGTGAGTGCCGATGGCTCGGAATATTACTCAATCATCACCATTAAAAAGGAGAATTCATGATCATCAAGTGTGCTATCGTTGACGACGAGCCGCTGGCAGTGGAGCTGCTGGCGAGCTATGTGAAGAAGATACCGTTCCTGGAACTGTGCGGCAAGTATAACAATGCTACCGATGCCCTGCATGGCTTGGGTGAGATGCCTGTTGACCTGTTGTTCCTCGATATCCAGATGCCTGAGCTCAACGGAATAGAATTGAGTCGCATGGTGCCCGAGAACACCCGCATCGTGTTCACCACGGCTTTCAACCAGTATGCCGTTGACGGTTTCCGTGCCAATGCGCTTGACTACTTGTTGAAACCCATCAGCTATGCCGACTTCATGGAGGCGTGCAACAAGGCATTGCAGTGGTTCCAACTTGTGCAACAGAGCGAGCAGCCGGCCGCATCGCCTGCCGATGAAGAGCCGCGCAGCATCTTTGTCAAGAGTGAGTACAAGCTGCTGCAAATCAACCTGGATGATATCCGCTATATCGAGGGGCTGAAGGACTATGTCAAGATCTACACCGAGCAATCGCCTCATCCCATCCTGTCGCTGATGAACATGAAGGCCATCGAGCAGATGCTGCCCTCGTCGCGCTTCATCAGGGTTCACCGCTCGTTTATCGTGCAGAAGGGCAAAATCCGTGAGATCGAGCGCAACCGCATCGTCTTTGGCGATGTGTACATCCCCATTGGCGACAGCTACAAGCAGGCCTTCCAGGATTTTGTCAACGCCAGGTGAACTCATGACCGAGAAACGTCATACCAGAAAAGGGCCGCTACAGTGTGCGAGGTTGGCATGATTATTGTTAATGATTCTGTGACCATAATAGACCTTTGTATAACCGATTAATGAATATTGTGGACTGAATATGGAATTTCATCTGATTGTGAACGGAAAACAGGAAGGTCCGTTTTCCATCGAAGAGTTGTCTCAGAAGGGGATTACCCCCGAGAGCGAGGTGTGGGCACCCGGCATGGCCGATTGGATGCAGGCAGGTGATGTGCCTGAATTGACCGCCGTGCTGCAGCGTGCCGAGTTTGAGGCCTCCCAGCAAGCGGCCCGCGTTGCCGAGAATCAGCCGACGATGGGTCAGCCCTATGAGCACGATGTGAATCCAGGACAAGTGCCGCCCCAGGCACCGCCGCGCATGCCGGTTCAGGAAGAGCCTAAAAAGAAGAGTGGCTGTACGCCATGGCTTATTGCCGCATTGATCCTGGCTATTTTGTTCGCCACAATGGTGTTTACCTGTCCCGACCAGCGAGCCCATGAAGCCGCCATACAAGAGGTGACCAAGGCTTGGGTTGACGACAAGGTGGATGAGAACCTGAACAGCATCACCGGCATTGGAGGCGTGTTTGGAGACCTGATTAATAAGGCCCTCAAGGAAATCACTGGTTTCGGAACCGATAAAGTCATCTCTAAATACCTCGACGTCAAGAACTATGTTATCTGTTCAGTTGGCCGCATGAGAGTGGGCAATAACGAGGATAAGATGGTCTCGCTAGGCGTGTTTGGCCATGTTTTCACCTTTGGCAAGGAGGATATCGAGAAAGCATGGAGCCAGGCCATGGACGACTATGAGGCCAATCATCACGTCACTCCGCCGCCCGCACCCCAGCAAGAGGAGAGCGACGAGAGCCAGGACGAGGAGGTGATGCCTGATCCCGGTCTGGTGCCTGACAGCATCATGGGCATTGAAGTTCCCGAGGGCATGGACTCGATGGTCAATCAAATGGCTAATGAGGCCATTCGCATGGCCAAGGAGTGGGCCAAGCAGCAGATCGACCAGTTAGGCCGGTGATTTCAATCGCTTCCTCACAGGCCGCACGCCTTGATGAGGAAAGTGAAAAACATGAAAATGAGAATCCACGTGATGCAGCCCGGACCACGGCGTTGAGGCCTGGTATCGGGCTGCTCGCTATCGTTGAATGGGCGTCGGTAGCCACGGCTGTAGCTGTACAGGTTGCGGTGGGGAATGAGAATCTGCCGTGGCCCGCCATTGTTGTATGGCCCGATGGCACCTGCGGCCTCGAGTTGGCGTATGAGTTCGGCGGCACGTTCATCGCTGATGTGGAAGTGGTCTCGCAGCATCATGGGCGTGATAGACGTGCAGTTGGCCAGGAACCGCAAGGCATCATGATAGAGCGGGTCGCTGTTAGGCAACGGCGGAGGCAAAACGGTCACGTCCTCGGTGGCTGTTTCCTGGACGGATGCTGCCTGTGGTTTCTCATCAAAACTGGTGCCGCAGTTGGGGCAAAAGTGGGCATTGCTATTCACCTCGTGTCCGCACTTGGGACAGTTGATGGTGCGCGAAGGCTCGATTGCCGGGTCCAGAACGAGCGTGTCATGCGGGATATAGGCGTAATCTCCCACAATTTGTAGTTGACACAGGCATTGGGGGCAGATGACCTTATACTCGCTATTGATGAGCACCTCGGTGCTCAAGTCCATCTTTTTGCCACATTTGGGACAAGTGTATACCATATTATAGTTTATAGTGGATTGAAGTTGATAGTTTCTCTTGCAAATCTAGTGATCGTCACACTAATTTGCAAATACTGCAAAAACCGTGCCGCCCTGTGAAAAAAAATATGGCAGCCTGCCAAATCCTTTTGGGGCTGCCATTATTTTTGGTTTTATTATTCTCTCTTTGTGTGTGATGCCCGTTAGTACTCGTCGGGGTCGAAGAAGAAGTCGTCATCGTTGGTCGGATAGTCGGGCCAGATGTCCTCTATCGACTCGTAGGTATCGCCTTCGTCTTCAATTTCCTGCAGGTTCTCTATCACTTCGAGAGGTGCGCCACTGCGCACGGCATAGTCGATGAGCTCAGCCTTGGTAGCGGGCCATGGAGCGTCCTCGAGTTTTGTTGCCAATTCAAGTGTCCAATACATAGTTTTTTCTGGTTGTCGTTTTTTATGAAAATATCCTGTTTTTGAAAATTGCGCAAAAGTAATACTATTTTTCTATTTCAAGCATCCTTATCCCAATAAATTTCTTCGACTTGGTTGTGGATATTGTTAAATCTTGCAAAAACAAAGAAGAAATCGCTCAATCGGTTCAAATATTCGAGTACGAGCGGTTCGACATGGGCGGTGCGGGAGAGCGTCACCACGCGGCGCTCGGCGCGGCGGGTGATGGTGCGGCAGCGGTCGGCGGTGGCCGACAGACGAGATCCGCCAGGCAGGATGAAACCGCGCATGGGCGGCAGTTCCTCGCTCATCTCGTCCATCATTTTTTCCAAGGCGGTGACATCGTCCTGGGTGAGGCCGTAGAGGGTGGCATCGGCCGCATCGTTGGCCAGGTAAGCACCGATGTTGAACAACTTGTTTTGCGCCTTGCGCAGCAGAGCGATGATATCCTGGTCGTCGAGCTTGGTGCTGTGCAGTAGCACACCGATGCTGGAATTCAATTCATCGACCGTTCCATAGGCTTCGACGCGCACGTCGTCCTTGCTCACGCGGTTACCGCTCACGAGCGACGTGGTACCGGCATCGCCGGTCCGGGTATAAACTTTACCTTTCATAGTGGTTGTATCTTGTGTTGATGTTTTTTGTTTATTATTCATAACGGGCAAAGCCCTCCAATGTTATATCATTGTGCAAGAAACGTGCCATCACGCCAAGGACTGACGTAATGACACGAATGTCATTGAGACCTTCTTCACATCCAGAGGAACTGGCTCCTGATTTCTTGTCTGTCCTCGCCCTTAGAAATGGAAGAAGTCGCAGAAGATGATGGCCACGGCCCACTCATAGGGGCGTACATCGCAGTAACCGAGCGTTTTGGAGTCGGCGGTCATGTCGATGCGTCCAGCGCCTCGCACCTCGGCAACCGTGGCGTTTGAACCGGGTACCGAGATGGAGCCGCCGCTGGACACGGTGGCCACCTTGGTGCCGTTCTTGTAGATGTCACCGCTGCTGATGCTGCCAATGGTGCTGCCCCAGCCGTCCTTGATGTCACCGCTGCCATTGGGCAGTTGGCCAATCTTCTTGTGTGACGAGTCATAGACCACGCCATTGGCATCGACAAAGCCGCGGCTGCCGTTCTTCTCGATGGTCCACTTCTGGACTTTCTTGGGCTTGGTGTTGTTGGTGCTCTTCTTGCCATTGGCTTGAGCCGTCTTGGTTTGGGTCGTCTTGGTCTGTTTCGTGCCAGCTGCGTTGGCCTTAGCTTGAGCCTCTTGTGCAGCCTTCAGGCGGGCCTCCTCGGCCTGTTTTCTCTTCTGTTCGGCACGCAGTTTCTCTTCCTGTGCCTTGGCCCTGGCGGTGGCAATACTTGGCTTGTCAAGCAGGATGCCGAAGTAGATGTATGCCACCACCTGCTTGTCGATGCCCGGAGCCTTGCCAATCGACGAACCCTCGAGCGTCACATTGCCAGCCTCGTCAATGTGTCCGACGGCCTCACCATCCATGATCACGTCGCCATTGGCAGCCATGGTGAGGTAGGGGGCTGCAGCGTGGCAGTTGACGACGCCACCAGCAAGCACTTCGCCCACTTTGCGGCCGTCATCAGACTTCACGTCACCGTTTTTCTCGATGGTGTAGATCACTTTCTTGCCATCCTTGTTCAGGTTGTCAAGCACGATCTTGCGGTTCTTGCTGCGGTAGAACCCCTGGTAGGAATTCATATAGTAGAAGTCAATGTCGCCGTTGGCCTTCTTGATTCCTTCATCAACTTTTTCCTTGACCTCCTTGGCCTTTTGGACCGCCTTTTTGCCCTTGTTGATGAGGCCGCCCAGCTGCGCCTGTGCAGGCAGGCAGCACAGCAGCATGGCTGCCATCATCACGATAATTCCAGTCTTTTTCATCGTCATAGTTAAGAGTTATTTATATGGTTTACTAATGCTATTTGCAGCAAAGGTACAACATAAAATCCAGAATATCAAGCCCCAGGTGGCTTTTTCGGTTTTTTTGTTTTGTGTGGAGGCGAGGCGGAGCCTCGAAGCACACAGACAGCCGACCCCTAAAAAGGGGCAATAGATTAATGCTGTGTTGCTTGGATGAGGGTGGTGAGCAGGTGTGGAGCGCTGTGGGCAACGAGGGTGCGGTCAAGACGCTTGCCGCGGGCAAATGGGGTGCGGGTGAGGACATCGAGTTGGCGGATGGTGGCATCGAACATGCCATCGAGGTCGGCCACGATGATGGGGCGTGGGTCATCGTTGCCGATGGTCATCACGGCGAGGGTGGACATCCACTCGTCGAGGGTGCCGATGCCGCCTGGCAGGACGATGAACACGTCTCCATGCTCAATCATGTACTGCTTGCGGTCGCCCAGATTGGCGGTATGTACCACTTCGTCGCACACGGGGTCGATGCGGTGCTTGAACATCTCGGGAATCACGCCCACGACGTGGCCGCCAGCTTGATGGACTGCCGCGGCGGTGATGTGCATCAGGCCTGCATTGGAACCGCCATACAGCAGGGTGTGGCCTTGCTGCCCAATCCATGTGCCCAACTCTCGGGCCAACTGCTGATATTTCTCCTCCAGTCCCCCCATGGAACTGCAATAGACGACGATATTCATAATGTTTGTTAACTGTTGATGTTTTTAAAGGACGACTTGGTTGATGATGTGCTTGACCTGCTTGAAGAGGTAGTCGTGGGTGGTGCCGTCCTCGAGGCGCAGGGTCAGGGTGCCGTCGGGGGCGATGCCGGCCACACGGGCCATGAAGCGGGTGCCTGCTGCGTCCTCATAGGGGTGCAGTGCGCCATCGTTGCGGTAGAGGGCGGTCATATAGCGCTGGTGCAGTTGCGTGCGGGCGTTGTTGCTGTCGAGTGATTCCACCAGTTGCTCGATGCGGGTGCAAACCTGCTTGAGTAATGACAACAGGTCATGCTCGCGACCTGTGATGTTGATGAGAGAGACCGGATTGGGTGCATCGCTAAGGAAACGCTCCTGATTGACGTTGATGCCGATGCCGACAACGCTGTGGGCGATGTCGCTGCCGTCGAGCGAGCTCTCGATGAGCATGCCGCACACTTTCTTGTCGTACCAGTAGACGTCGTTGGGCCACTTGACCGAGAAACCATCGCCTGCTTCGCCAGTCAGTGATTCGACAACGGCCAGAGAAGCCGCCTCGCTCAGGTAGAACTGGTCGCGCGCCTTGACGGGCGGATGCTTGAGTAGCATCGAGAAGGTGAGGTTCTTGCCGTCCTCGCTCTCCCAGGAATTGCCTTTCTGACCGCGTCCGGCGGTTTGGCTTGGAGTATAAATGACCGTGCCGCCTGGCAGCGTTGCTGCCAAGCGGGACAGATAGGTGTTAGTGCTAGCCGTCTGGCTGACCTTGATGTAGTGAGGCATGGCAGGTCAGGCGGTAGCAGGAAATGTCATGCGCAGTGTGCGGCTTTCATCGTCGTTAACGGTGATATCCACGCGAACCGTGTCGTCGGGCAACAGTCCGTCGATGCGCTCGGGCCACTCAATAAAGCATAGCGCGCCGCTGTCGAAGTAGTCTTCGGCACCCAGGTCCACGGCTTCTTCCTCCTTCTCGAGGCGGTAGCAGTCGAAGTGATAAATCAATTCGGCAGTGGTGTCGCTGCGGTACTCGTTGATGATGGCAAACGAGGGCGAATTGGTGGTATCGGTCTCGACTCCAAGCTGCTTGCACAGTGCATTGATAAATGTGGTCTTTCCGGCACCCATCTCGCCGTAGAAGGCATAGACAGTGAGGTCGCCCATCTCGGTCATGAACTTGTAGGCGGCATCGTCGATGGCTTCCAGATTGGGAATCGGTATTTCAATTGTCTTCATTTGGTTTGTATTTATTTGTTCTAGGTTTTCTAGATGATCTAGATATTCTAGATGTTTTAGAGGGTGATTACTTGGGTGATAGCGTCACGATGGGCACGAGCATCTCCTCCATGGAAATGCCGCCGTGCTGGAACGTGTCGTTGTAGTATGAGACGTAGTAGTTATAGTTGTTGGGATAGGCAAAGAAATCGCGGTTCATCGCAAAGATGTAGGTGCTCGAGATGTTGGGCGCGGGCAGACCCACACGCTTGGGCTGCTTGATTTCATAGACTTGCTTGCCGTTGTAGGTCAGGCTCTTGCCCACCTTGTAGCGCAGGTTGGTGTTGATGTTCTTGTCGCCGATGACGTTGATGGGCCTGTCTACCTTGATTGTGCCGTGGTCGGTGGTGAGCACGACCTTGAAGCCATTGTCGGCCATCAGTTTGAAGATGTCGAGCACATTGGAATTCTTGAACCATGACAAGGTCACCGAGCGGTAGGCCTCGTCGGTGTTGGCCAGCTCGCGTATCATCTTGGACTCGGTGCGGGCATGCGAGAGCATGTCCACAAAGTTGAAAACCAGCACGTTGAGTTCATAGTTCTTGAACATGCCGAAGTTCTGCATCAGTTTCTCGCCGGCGGCGCTGTCGTTCATCTTGTTGTAAGAGAAGTGCACCTTGCGGCGGTAGCGGTCGAGCAGTGTCTGGATGAGCGGTGCCTCGTTCAGGTTCTTGCCCTCCTCGCTCTCCTCATCAACCCACAGGTCGGGAAACATCTTTTCGATGTCAACGGGCATCAGTCCCGAGAAGATGGCGTTGCGGGCATATTGTGTAGCGGTGGGCAGAATTGCGGTATAGAGCTCTTCGTTCTCGACGTTGTAGTAGTCGGCAAGCAGCGGGCTGACGGTGCGCCACTGGTCAAGCCTGAAGTTGTCGATCACGACAAAGCACACCTTTTCGCCCTTGTCGATGAGTGGCAAGACGTGGGTCTTGAACAGCTCGTTGCTGCGCAGGGGGTGCTCGGGTTGGGTGAGCCAGGACTCGTAGTTGCGTTTGACAAACTTTGCGAAGGCATTGTTTGCTTCACTCTTTTGCATGCGCAGCATCTCGTCCATCTTGGTGTCGGCGTTAGAGAGGGTGAGCTCCCAGTGAACGAGGGTGGTGTAAAGCTCATACCAGTCTTCGATGGTTTGAGCTGAATTGATCATCTGGCTGATGCGCATGAACTCCTGCTGGTAATCGCCGGTGACTTTCTCGGAGATCAGAGCTTCGCTGTGCAGGTTCTTCTTGATGGAAAGGAGAATCTGCATGGGGTTGACCGGTTTGATGAGGTAATCGGCGATTTCGCTGCCGATGGCCTGGTTCATGATGTCTTCCTCCTCGCTCTTGGTGATCATGATGACAGGGACGTTGGGCTGCATGATCTTGATGCGTTGCAGCGCTTCCAGACCGCTGATGCCAGGCATGTTCTCGTCAAGGATGATGAGGTTGAAAATCTGGCTTCCTAAAGCGTCGAGGGCATCACGTCCGTTAGTGACGGTTTCCACTTCATATCCCTTGTTCTGCAGGAACAGGATGTGAGGTTTCAACAGGTCGATTTCATCGTCGGCCCACAATATTCTTTCTTTGCTCATACGGCTTGTCTCAACGTTATATTGTTAATCGTTCTTCTTGTTTCCTGTGCGTGAAGGGGTGCCTGGCGACTCGTTATTACCCTTGTCGGTATCGTTGCCGGCCTTGTCCTTCGAATCTCTGGCCTTGTCGCGATCGGCTCGTGCGGCGGCTTTGCGTTGCTCGGCCTTCTCTTTGCGTTCTTGCTCGCGTTCCTTCTGGCGCTGCTTGCGTTCCTGCTCGCGTGCCTTGGCCTGCTCCTTGCGCTCTTTGGCCTTTTGCTTGCGTTCACGTTCACGCTCTTTGGCTTTGGCTTTACGCTCTTTCTCGCGTTCTTTAGCCATTTGCTTGCGCTCCTTGATCTTGTCTTTGCGTGCCTGCTCCTTAGCCTTCTTGGCATCTTTCTTGGCCTGTTCGGCGGCTTTGTATGCGGCCTTTGCCGAGTCTTCACGCCACTTGTAGCGGAAGTCACGCTCTTTTTCCTTTTCCTTCTCGGCTTGTTCGATGGAGTCTTGCTCGGCAATCTCGGCGATGCGGCTCAGTTTGCGTTGCAGTTTCTGCTCCTTCTTGATGCTGTCCTGAATTTCCTTCTCGCGTTTCTTCTCGGCCTTTTCGCGTTGCTTGGCCTCGCGCTCCAATTGCTTGAGGTGCTCCTCCTCGGCGCGCTCTTGTGCCTTGAGTTCTTTCTCTGAGAGGTTATTCTTGTTTCCAGACACTGTGGGCTTGTTGCGGTAATCGCTGGCCTTGATCTGCTTGCGTTCAGCCTCCTGTTTAGCTATTTCCTCGGCTTCTTGCTTGGCCTTTTCTTCGGCCTCCAGTCGAGCTTTTTCGGCAGCCTCGGCCTCCAGTCGAGCTTTCTCTTCGGCTTCCTCAATAGCCTTAGCCTCGGCATCCTTCTTGGCGAGTTCGGCAGCTTCACGTTCCATCTGATCGGCTTCGATGCGGTCCTTCTCGCGCTGTGCGGCAAGTTTTGCCTCGGCCTCGGCTTGAGCCTTGGCTTCGGCCTCATCGAGTTCTTTCTTCTCCAGGTCGCTGTGCTCTTTGTCGTTCTTCTCCTCCAGGTAGTTGAAATAGTCCTCAAATGTGCGGCCCTCGTTCAGCAGCAGGTTGAAGTTATTCACGCTGATAATGACATAGTGCACCTGTCGAGGTACCCTGATGCTCTGGTCCTGCTCAAAAAGGGTGCGGTAGTTGGCGGCCTCCTTGAAGTTGTCCATACCCTTGATGACCAGCAGGCCCAGTGTGCCGAAGTTCATCTGCTCGATGTCATAATCCTTGACCTTGAACGAGTTGAAGTTGTGACGGGCAACCTCATAGAGCAGCATGTTGCTGTTCACGCTGTCGGACGGATAGAGCAGGATGAATACTTGCGGCTTGTTATTGTCCTCGGCAAACGGGGTGAATGTGCGCTCCAGAGCCTGTGGCGTGGTGTCGTTGCTCAACCGGGTTGTCCACAACATACCGCGCATGTTACTGCCGCCACCTTCCAGGCGGCGTCCTTGGTTGAGTTGCTTGACAATCTCTGAAGCCACGGGTGTGATGTCGGTCTGCGGGTATCGTTGCAGCATGTCCTTGATCGTTTCCTTGAACTTGTCATGATTTTTCTCGGTCAGGTAACTCAAGGCATCGATGAACATGAACTTGGGCATGATCTTGGACAAGGGATACTTGCGCATCATCTCGGCATAAGCCTCATGAACAGCGGCATTGTCGTCGGCAAGGTAACTGCTGTAGGCCTCTTCATACATCCGCTCCTGGTCTTTGTTCATGTTCTTGAGGTTCTCCAGGTAGTTGGGGTCCTGCATAGCTATGCCGTACTTGGAATCGGGGAAATTGGTGAGGATGCTGTCCCGGTAAGGTTCGGCATCGGCTACCTGCCCATTGCGCATATACATCATGTACATACTATAATACACGTCCAGGCGGTAGGTGTTGTCGGGATAGCGCTCAAGCAGCTGACTGTACTCATAGGCAGCAGCGCTGTAATCTTCCATCTTGTCCTTCAGGATGGTACCCATGTTGTATAGACCTTCCTGGATGATCTCGTGAGACGACTGTATTTCTTCCTCGGTCTTGGGAATCTGTTTCAGGTAGTATTCTTCGTAATGCGGGTCCTCGGCACGCTTGAGGGCCTCGATATCTACCTTGACCGAGTCTCCGTTTTCGTTGACCACCATGCTGTCGGCCAGAGCCATGAGGGCGCTGTCAGCCTCCTCGTCGTTGAACGAGAATGTTGACTTGTTGTGGCGGCGCCAGTTATCCTCGAGCTTGCGGCTGCCCCACAGTTTCTGGAACTGGGTCTTGCCGGCATTCTTGGTGGCGGTGTTATAGAAGTACCATGAGTTGTCGGTGTTGAGGGTGTAGGTCGATGGCGCGTTCTTGCTGTCGCCCAGCTGGCTACCCTTGGCGTTTTGCTGTGCCAGATACTCCTCTCGGGCTGCATTCTCGGCTTCCTCTTTCTCTTTTTTCTTGAGATCCTCGATGATTTTTGCTATCACGGCTTTTTGCTCCTCGGGGGTCATCTTGGACAGTTTGAGCAGTGAGTCTTGCAGAGTCACGTTCTGTGAATAAACGGCCAGCTCGTCCAGCACATCGCTGCGCTTCTTGAGCAATTTGTAGTTGGGGTAGTCCTCGTTGACCAGCGGAATGGCCTCGGCATAGCAGGGTTGTGCGTCGTCGTACTGGCGCTGGTTAAAATAGATGCCGCCCAGGGTTAGCTGGCTGATGGCCTTGTCCACACCATTGCGGGTGCTCTTCTCGGCTGCGAGCTTGTAATTCTCGATAGCGTTGACCGTGTCGCCGTGCGAGAGGAACAGGTTGCCGATGGCATAGTAGACCTGGTCCAGATAATCCTTGTTGCGGTCATACCGGGTCATGCGTTTCAGCGCCTTGACCTCGCTGGCGATACTGGTGCCCTCATACACGGCGCTCTGCTTGATGCGTGCGTTGAACTTGGTGCGATAGGTCGATCCGCTGCTGCTGCCGGCCTGTTTGTAGGCCAGATAGGCGTTGTGCTTGTCACCGATGTCCTCGTAGAGCTGTCCCAGCAGGAAGTTCATTCTCACCTTCTGGTTGCCCTTGAATCCCTTGACGGCCTTGGCCAGGTAGGGGATGGCCTCTTCGGGCTGTTGAGACTTGACATAGTAGTCGGCAAATGCGGCGTTGGCCAGTGCGCGTACCCGCTTGTTGGTGATTTCGTCGAGGTGGACGTGCGAGAGCACGTTGTCGGCCTCGGTGGTCCATCCCATGGCACAATAGCACAATGCTTCACGCACTTGGCACTCCTGCACCAGGTCGTTCTTCCAGGTGAAGTGTCGTGCGATGTATCGGAAGGTGGCTGCCGCATCCAGGAATTCGCCCTTCATGTACTGAGCCTTGGCCAGCATGTACCATGCGTTGTGCAGATAGGGGTTATACTCGTCTCGAGACAGCCATTCCTGGTACTTGGGGTCGCGGCCTTTGCCGCTCTTGCGCTTGGGCTTCTTTTTGATGGAGTGCAGGGCGATGGCCTTCTCCATCTTCTCGATGGTGCGGTCAAAACTGCCGCCAGGCTGGGGAGCCTTGGGGTTGGACCGCGCTTCGGCAGGATGCATGAACAGGTGCTGCGAGTAGTCGTCTTCGTAGGCATCCATCATGGTTTTTAACTGCTCGTCATAGTTGGTCTTGCCGTGGAAGTAGACGTTGTATTTGGTTGTGAATGAATGCCAGAAACGAGAGCGCGCGGTGTTGGTCTTGTTGCTGCATGCAGCCATCAAAACCACCATCGCAATCATCAGTAACGGTATGAAGCGTCGTGTCCTGTTCAACCTCGAAGTGAAAATTGTTTTGTAATTATATAAACGAGCCTTGTGTTGTTTTATTGTTTATGAAGGGTGATGTTCGGCAGCAAGTTGCATGAATTCCTGCCTGATGGCTGCCGGCATGACGAGTCCGCGATGCTTGATGCTCTGCCCCCAGCCCAGCAGGTCGGAGGGCTGCAGCGTGTAGAGCACGTCGCGCCACTGCTCCTCCTCGTCGGGCGTGTAGTCGTGCTCACCACGTCCGGCAAACACGTCCAGCTCCTCGTCCTCATAGTAGGTGATTTCCTGGCGGCACTCGCCCGCCAGAATCTGCTCGCTGGGGCAGATCGAACGGATGCCGCAGCTCTCGTCGGCACATCCCTGGGCAGAAGGCATGTCGCTGATGGAATTTTCGTCGGTTTCATCGACATTTTGGGCTGTTTCCTTGTGGTAAAATAGGCGGTCGATGAGCCACACGATGGCCCCACCCACCACCAGTATCGTCAATAGTAAAATCGCCGGTTTCATCGTGCAAAAGTAGTTTTAGGGCTCCAAAAATACAAAATATTTTGATACAACGGCTAACTTTTGCAATTGAACTGCTGCGGTTGCGTGGAGAATAGGCCTGTGGAATGGAGGATAATCGCGTTGAGCCCAGGCGCTGCTTTTGTGAGGGGGAAACCGCGGGTTATACTGGCTGAGCGCAAAGGCAATCCATGCAAAGCATTGTATTTTGCTTAAATAATGTTAAATAATGCAAATAAGTCTATAGTTTTGTAGGAGTTTCCACCTTAAAATATTGCATGAATGCTGAAAAAAGAGTACTTTTGCGGCAGCATTCGTGAGAGGGGGCATCCTGGCTTCCTCGTTTTTATTATAATTTGGCTTTAGCGGGCAGCTATCTGCCGCAAAAGCATAAACTAGTGACAAGAAACTAGCAACTACTATAAGGAATATGATCGACAAGACGGAACTGGAAAAAGTGATTAACGAGACACTCGATGGCAGCAAGATGTATCTTGTCACCCTCAAGGTGAGCAAGGACAACGTCATTGATGTGGCTCTGGACAGCGACGAGGACATCACCATCGACGACTGCATTGCTGTGAACGATGCCGTGCTCGAAGCCTTTGACCGCGACAAGGAGGACTATGAGTTGACAGTGGGCTCCTATGGCATCACCTCCCCGTTGATCCTGCCGCGCCAGTACCGCAAGAACATTGGCTACGAGGTCGAAGTGCTTACAGCCGACGGCCGCAAGCTCAAGGGCGTTATCGCCGATGCCGATGACGAGGGTTTCACCTTGTCGATGACCGTGAAAAAGAAACTCGAGGGCAAGAAGCGCCCCGAGATGGTCGAGGAGCAGGAGCGATTCAATTATTCAGACATTAAACAAACAAAAAATATCATCAAAATGTAAAGTTCAGGTTTTGGGCGATAACAGTCGCACTTAAATCCTGCTACTTGCAACCAAAGACTTAATTATGGCTAAAAGAGAAGAAGCGGTGAACATGACCGCACAGTTTGCCGAGTTTAAGGAACTCAAGGACATTGACAAGACCACTCTGATCAGCGTGCTCGAGGAGTCGTTCCGCAGTGTGCTGTCCAAGATGTTTGGCAATGACGACAACTTTGACGTGATTGTCAATCCCGATAAGGGAGACTGTGAGATTTATCAGAATCTGGAGGTTGTCGAGGATGGCGAGGTGGAGAACCCCAACAAGCAGATCTCGTTGAGTGAGGCTCAGGCCGATGATGATCCCGACTGTGAGGTGGGCGAGGAGCACACCCGCAAGATTGACTTCGCCAAGTTCGGCAGGCGCGCCATTCTGAACCTGCGCCAGACCTTAGCCAGCAAGATCCTTGACCTGCAGAAGGATGCCATCTTCAATAAGTTCAAAGCCCTTGAGGGCCAGCTTGTTGCAGGCGAGGTCTACCAGGTGTGGAAACGCGAAGTGCTGTTGCTCGACGATGACAAGAACGAGCTGCTGCTTCCCAAGGAGGAGCAGATTCCCACCGACATCTACCGCAAGGGTGATGTGGTGCGTGCCGTCATCGAGAAGGTGGACAACACCAACAACAACCCCAAGATCATCGTTTCGCGCACCAGCCAGAATTTCCTGCGCCGCCTGTTCGAGCAGGAGGTGCCCGAGATTCATGACGGGTTGATCGTGATCCGCGCCGTCGCCCGCATTCCGGGTGAGCGTGCCAAGATTGCCGTCGAGAGCTACGATGACCGCATCGATCCGGTCGGCGCCTGTGTGGGCGTGAAGGGTGCACGCATCCATGGCATCGTGCGCGAGCTGCGCAACGAGAACATCGACGTCATCAACTACACCAGCAACCCGCAACTTCTCATCCAGCGCGCATTAAGCCCCGCCAAGATCTCGTCCATCCGTCTGGATAACGACAACAAGCATGCCGAGGTATTCCTGCGTCCCGAGGAGGTTTCCCTGGCCATTGGTAAGGGCGGACTTAACATCAAGCTGGCCAGCATCCTGACTGGCTACAGCATCGATGTTTACCGTGATGTCGAGACCGAGACCGAGGAGGACATCTACCTGGATGAGTTCAAGGACGAGGTTGACGAGTGGGTAATCGAGGCCCTGAAGAATGTGGGTCTGGCCACGGCTAAGAGCGTGCTGCGCACCCCGCGTGAAGAACTTATCGACAAGGCCGACCTTGAAGAAGGCACTGTTGACAACCTGCTTGAAATCCTCCGTGCAGAATTTGAGGATTAATGAAATCTGGTATAATACACTCACAAAGCAAAACAAAACAAATACAAGCCGAAGCATATTGCTGAAAGCAAACCGATAAAAAACAATATATGGCGATAAAGATCAGTAAAGTCATCAAGGACCTGAACGTGGGTAGGCAGACCATCGAGGAATTCCTGCACAAGAAGGGCATCGAAATCGGCGCCAACATCAATGCGCGCATCGAGGAAGATGTCTATGACATGCTTGTCAAGGAATTCAAGCCCGACATGGACTTGAAGAACAAGTCGGACAAGATGGCCAATGAGCGCCAGAAGGAGAAAGCCAAGCACAGTGCCGCAGCCAAAGAATCGCACGAGATCAAGACTGTTGTGCCTGGACAAAAACCCAAGGTTGTGGGCAAAATCGACCTTGATGCCGCAGGCCGTCCCAAGTCGGTGGCACCCAAGCCTGCTGAGCCCAAACCCGAGGTGCAGGACGAGAAACCTGTCGAGGTGGTGGTAGAGGAAAAAGCCGTTGTCGAGAAGAAGGACGAGGTTCCTGCCGACAAACCCGAGGTTCCCGCCGCTGCCAAGGCCGAAACGGCTCCTGTCGAAGAAGCCCGCCAGGCCGAGGTTGAACCCGAACAGGAAAAGCCGGCCGTTCCCGCTCCAGTTGATGAACCGTCTGCCCAGCCCCACCCGCAGGCTGCCGCCGATATGGAAGAGAACGAGACGAAGGTCTTCAAGCCAGTCTCGGAAACCGTCAGCGGTCCCCAGCTCAAGGTGGTGGGCAAGGTGGATCTTACCTCGCTCAACCAGCAGACCCGCCCCCGCAAGAAGACCAAGGAAGAGAAGCGCAACGAGCGCATCGCCAAGGCTCAATCCGAGGGTGCCGGCAAGCGTAAACGCAAACGCATCGGCAAGGAAAAAATCGACATTGAGACTGCCGGAAATCAGCCTAGTGGCGCTCAAGCCAACAAGGGTCGTGGCAACAGGGACGACCAGGGTGGCAAGCGGGGCAAGGACAAGAAGGGCAACCGCAAGCCCTTGAGACCCGAGGTCAGCGAGGAAGATGTTCAGCGCCAGATGAAGGAGACGCTGGCCCGCCTTACCGCCAAGAGCGGGAAGAAGGCCGCCGCCACGCGCCGTCGTGAAAAACGCGAGGAATTCCGCGAAGAGCAACGCGAGGAAGCTGCTCAGGCAGCCGCCCAGAGCAAGATTTTGAAACTCACCGAGTTTGTGACAGCCAACGACTTGGCTAGCATGATGAACGTGCCCATCAACAAGGTTATCGCCACTTGTATGAATCTGGGCGTGATGGTGAGCATCAATCAGCGCCTCGATGCCGAGACCATAAATATCGTGGCCGATGAGTTCGGCTTCAAGACCGAATATACCAGTGCCGAGGTGGCCGAGGCCATCAGCGAGGAAGCTGATAATCCCGAGGATCTTGTTCAGCGTCCGCCCGTGGTTACCGTCATGGGTCACGTTGACCATGGTAAGACCTCGCTGCTTGACTACATCCGCAACTCCAACGTTATTGCCGGTGAGGCGGGCGGTATTACCCAGCACATTGGCGCCTATAATGTGAAGCTGCCCAACGGTCGTCGCATCACCTTCCTTGACACTCCTGGTCACGAAGCATTCACCGCTATGCGTGCCCGTGGTGCCAAGGTGACCGATATCGTCATCGTGATCGTTGCTGCCGACGACAGCGTCATGCCGCAAACGGTCGAGGCATTGAACCATGCCTCGGCAGCAGGTGTGCCCATCATCTTTGCCATCAACAAGATTGATAAGCCCAGCGCCAATCCCGAGAAAATCAAGGAAGAGCTTGCCAACATGAACTACCTGGTCGAGGACTGGGGCGGCAAGTACCAGAGCCAGGATATCTCGGCCAAAAAGGGTATCGGCGTGGCCGAACTGATGGAAAAAGTGCTGCTCGAGGCCGACATGCTTGACCTCAAAGCCAACCCCAACCGCAAGGCCACGGGTTCCATCATCGAGTCGTCGCTGGACAAGGGCCGCGGATACATTGCCACCGTGCTCATCGATAACGGTACGCTCCACGTGGGCGACATTGTGCTGGCCGGAACCCACTTTGGCAAGGTGAAGGCTATGTTCAATGAGCGCAACGTGCGCATCACCGAGAGCGGACCCTCAACGCCTGCTCTGATCCTAGGCCTTAACGGTGCTCCCACCGCTGGTGACAAGTTCAACGTCATGGACACCGAGCAAGAGGCCCGCCAGATTGCCAACAAGCGTGAGCAGTTGCAACGCGAGCAGAGCCGTCGCACCCAGCACCGCGTCAGTCTGGAGGACATCGGCCGTCGCCGTGCGCTAGGCGAGTTCCACGAGCTCAACTGTATTGTCAAGGGTGATGTGGACGGTTCGATCGAGGCCTTGAGCGACTCGCTTATCAAACTTTCTACGCCCGAGGTACAAGTCAACGTCATCCATAAGGCAGTGGGTGCCATTACCGAGAGTGATGTTACCCTGGCCGCTGCCAGCGATGCCTATATCATCGGTTTCCAGGTGCGTCCGTCGGGTTCGGCCAAGCGTGCCGCCGAGCAGGAGGGTGTTGACATCCGTCTGTATTCCATCATTTATGATGCCATCGAGGAGGTCAAGAGCGCTATGGAAGGTATGCTCCAGCCCGATATCAAGGAAGAGGTTACCGGCAGCGCCGAGGTCCGTCAGGTATATCACATCAGCAAGGTGGGTACCATTGCCGGTGCAATGGTTGTCGAGGGCAAGATCAAGCGCGGCAGCAAGGTGCGCGTCATCCGCGACGGCATCGTTATTCACACTGGCGAGCTGGCCTCGCTCAAGCGCTTCAAGGATGATGCCAAGGAGGTCACCAGCGGATATGACTGCGGCCTGAGCCTCAAGTCCTATAATGACCTGCAGGAGATGGATATTATCGAGGCCTTTGAGGAAATCGAGGTTCACAAGACCTTGTAAAATGAACTACTACCTGAATATAGGTTCTAATATAGGCGATCGGCGCGATAATCTTTATCGCGCCGTCGTTGCTTTGGCGGCAGCTGGCACGGGCGGCTGCGCCGTTTCAAGTATAGTAGAGAGTGAGCCGTGGGGATTTGAGAGTGATAACCGTTTCATGAATGTGGGCGTGTGCCTGGCCAGCGATCTGGAGCCTCAGCTCATGCTCGACCGCATCCATGAGATAGAGACCCGTCTGGGCAGCAGGGCACACCGCGACGAGCAGGGCGGTTACATCGACCGACTGGTGGACATTGACATCGTGGCCATCGACGACATGGTCATCGACACCCCCACCCTGTGCGTGCCGCATCCCCATCTGCCCGAGCGTGATTTCTTCTTGAAACCCATGATACAACTGGCACCAGACTGGATTCATCCCGTAACCGGACTCAGTGCCAGTCAGATGCTGGAGAGGTTGCAATCACAGGCCCTTTAGCCGTCATCACAGGCGGCTGTCATTTGCCATAGTGGTTGGCCTTGCGGTAATTGTTGGGTGATAGTCCCAGATGCTTTTTCACATACTTGCCAAAGAATGAGAGGTTGTCAAAACCCATCTCGGTGGCGATTTCCTTGATGCTCATATCACTGTAGAGCAGCAACTGCTTGATACGGCTCATGACCGCGCTGGAAATGAGCTCGCTGGCGGTGTATTCGCTGTGCTTGCGGCAGACGCTTGTCAAGTATTTGGGAGAAACGCACAGCTCGTCGGCATAGGACTTGACACTGCGATTGACGTTGGTGTTGTCGGCAAGCTGGAGCATGAATCGGCGGAAGATGCGGTCGCCCTGTCGCAGCATGTCGTCATTGTCCCGGTTGAGGTGCTTGTTGATGTTGGATAACAGGTCATAGGCAAAGCAGCGAATGATGTTGCGCATCGTCTCGTGTCCAAAGTTCATGTCGGGATGATCCATCTTGAAGACGAGCAACTCATAGTACTTGACCATCAGGTCCATCTCGTTTTGCCCCATCTCGATGACAGGGTGGGTGAGAATGTGCATCACCGACTGCATCAGGCTCTTGTTGATGAACGAGAATCCCATATCGGTGCTCATCGCGCAAATCAGGCAACGGAAATCATCGCTGTGCTGCACATTATTGATGACCGTTTTGCGGTCAACAATGAGTGAGCAGTTCTTTTTCAGTTGATAGGGGAGAGAGTTGAGCTCCAGTGAGAGCGAGCCGTCAACAACCATGAGATAAGCGATGAAATTCACTTTGAATTTCTCCATCAAGCCTGGTATTGAGGTGATGTTGTCGGCAAAGAATATCTCACCATCATTATACTTGAGGTTATGATAAACCTCAGGCACGTCGTTCAGGTCAAGTTCGGTAATTTTGTTCTCGTCCATTTTGTCATCAATTAGCACAGCGCTAAGGTATTACTTTTTTGTCAACAGAGCAAGAAAAGTGGTAAAAAAGGTCATATAGTGTCTTATTTCTCTCATTGTGGCCTCGGCCGGCATATTGGGTGCCATGGTAATACTTGTTGACCCAGGTCTCTTGATCAGTGGCGCAAAGCCGAAATAGAGAGTACATGCAACAGTGCCTGGTGGAGTCGATTGATTGAGCTTGTTGAAAAAGAATAAGGGCAACAAACTGAATTCCAGTTTGTTGCCCTTGTATGAGTCGGGGTGAGAGGACTCGAACTTCCGACCTCCACGTCCCGAACGTGGCGCGCTAACCAACTGTGCTACACCCCGAGACTCTTTTAGCGGTGCAAAGATACTGCTAATTTTTCAATTAGCACAAGATTTATCAGAAATTATTTACTACTTTTGCGATGATTTCATCATAACAAATTCAATAAAAACGCATATAACACGCCATGTCAACTAAAAAAAGGGACTCCAACATAGAATTATTGAGAATTGTAATCATGTTCTTGATTCTGTTGCTTCACGCTAATTTCTTAACCTTTAAGCGTCCAACAGATTACTCTTTAATGTCCTTTTCAAGATGTTTTGCTCAGGCATTCTCATTAACTCCAGTCAATATCTTCGTCTTGATTACTGGATTCTTCGGTAGCGGCTTTTCTATCAGGAAATCCTTGAGTTTGATATATCAAGTGATTTTCTGTGTAGTCCCTATTTCATTAATACTGGTCTTTTGTGGGATTATAGATTTCGATTATCATTATTTTGTAATTCATAAATATTGGTTCATTAATGCCTATTTAGTGCTTCTTGTATTTACACCCTTCCTTAATGGTGCCGTTGAGAAGCTCTCTCAAAAAGAGTTTAGATCCTCATTAATACTTCTATATATTGCCCTATTTATTTGCTCCAGGGTAGGTTTAACTGGAGTTGAAGTATCTGGCGGATACTCTATCATCTGGTTTCTGTTTCTTTATCTTCTAGGAAGGTACGTTAAGCTCTATCCCCCTTCATATTCAACGAAACAATTAATTTGGATAACACTTGTATCCTGCTTATGTAATTCAATAGTTATATTCACGTTGAATATTGGAGATTACGTCTTCCCCTTCATTGTCATTCAATCCGTCAGCACATTACTATTGTTCAGCAAATTCAAGTTTAACAATAACTTTATAAACAAGGTCGGAATCTCAACGACCATGGTATATTTGATCAATCTCCATCCTGCTTTATGGGATTTTGAGAAAAATCAGTTGATATCATTCTATCAGCAATTCAGTATTCCTGTATTTCTTCTATGTATTTTGCTGTTTTGTGCAGCCATCTTCGTTTTTGCTATTTTATATGACAAATTGCGGCTGTTCACATGGAATATGCTGGATTCGTTGTTTAAGAACAAATCTCACACTGTTTCAAAATAGTTAGGCAACCTCAGTTATAGTTTTTGGGGAATAACTATATTACCGCTATAATATACCGCATATTAGTGGGCGTCGAGCCAGTTGGTGGCGGCCCCGTGGCTGGCGATGAGCTTGACCTGGCCTTGATAGACACCTTCCATCTCCTCGATGACGATGCGTTGCACGGCATCGAGCTCGCTGGGGATGACATCAAAGTTGAGTTCGTCGTGCACTTGCAGAATCATCTTGGACTGGATGCCCTCGTCGTGGAAGCGCTTGTGGATGCGTACCATGGCCAGTTTAATAACATCGGCAGCTGTGCCCTGAATGGGTGCGTTGATGGCGTTGCGCTCGCTGAATCCTCTCACAACGGCATTGCGCGAGTTGATGTCGGGTAGCATGCGTCGTCGGCCATATAGGGTGGTGACGTAGCCCTTCTCGCGGGCTTGTGCTATACTGCGGTCGATGTAGTCGCGCACCTGCGGGAAGGTGGTGTAGTAGCCGTCGATGAGCATTTTGGCTTCGTCGCGCGGTATGTTCAGGCGCTGTGCGAGGCCAAAGGCGCTGATGCCGTACAGGATTCCGAAATTGGCTGTTTTGGCCTTGCGGCGTTCATCGCTTGTAACCTGGTCGAGCGGTTTGCGGTAGATGCGTGCGGCGGTGATGGCATGGATGTCGTGGCCGTGGGCAAATGCATCGAGCATTGTCTGGTCATGGCTCAGGTCGGCAACCAGGCGCAGCTCAATCTGCGAGTAGTCGGCGCTGAAGAAGATGTTGCCGTCGGCAGGGATAAAGGCGCGGCGTATTTCCTTGCCCTCGTCGTTGCGCACGGGGATGTTCTGCAGATTGGGGTTAGTAGATGACAGGCGACCTGTGGCGGTTACTGTCTGGTTATAGGTTGTGTGTATGCGTCCTGTCAGGGGATTGATGAGAGCAGGGAGTGCGTTGACATAGGTGGACAACAGTTTGCGAATGCCCCTTAATGCTAAAATCTTGTCAACCAGTGGATGGCGGTCACGCAGTTTGAGCAGGATATCCTCGGTGGTGCTGTATTGGCCGGTCTTGGTCTTTTTGGCTTTAGGGTCTATCTTGAGGTGGTCAAAGAGCACCTCGCCCACCTGGGCCGGGGATGCCGTGTTAAAGTTCACTCCTGCCAGTTGATGGCATTCGGATTCCAGACGATTCATCTGTTCGGTCAGGGTCACAGAGTATTCCTTGAGTGCTTTCACATCGATGCGGGCACCGGCCAGTTCCATGCTTGCCAGCACTTTGACAAGTGGCAATTCGATTTCGGACAGCAGTTTGTCAAGACCCAGATTCTTGAGTTCCCTGTTGAGAACGTCGGGCAGCTGTAACGTGAGGTCGGCGGCTTCGCAAGCCCATTTGGTCAGCGACTCAATGGGTATCTGGCTGGGCTTGAGTTGGTTTCGGCCTTTTGGACCTAACAGGCTCTCGGGGCTGATGGCCGTATAGCGTAGCAACTCATAGGCCATCTCGGCGATGGAGTGGCCACGTTCGGGCTGCAGCAGGTAGTGTGCGACGGCGGTGTCATAGTAGGGTGACGTGAACTTGATGCCGTGTTGGGCCAGGGCGACAATTGTGCGCTTGACGTCACTGCTCACGATGCACGATGTGGCGCCGAAAATGGGTGCCAGGGCCTGCAACATATCGGCCTTGCCGTCGACTTTGACATAGGCCGCCTCATGTGGCTTGGCACAAAAGGCGACGCCCATGATGCTGAGTTGCATGGCGCTGGAACCAGTCCCCAGCAGACTCATCGCCACTTGTGGGTGCCCTTGCAGCTGTGCTGCCAGGTCGGCGGCCTCGGCAGGCGAGGAGATGAGTCGGTAGTTGTGCGCCACATCGGCAATGGATGTGTAGCTTGCTGTCGCAGAGGGCTGCTCCTGGACAGACTCCTCCATGTCGAAGAGCGACAACTGTTGCCCGCTTGTCGGTGCCTGCTTAGTGACGGGTCTTGTACTTGCCGGAGACTCAAGATTTTGCGTCACAACTTTGTCGGCGGCATTCAGGCCGATGTTGGCCTCGCCACCGTCGATAAGGCGCTGGGTGAGGGTTCGGAATTCCAGTTCGTTGAATACCTCTCGCAGGGCAACCAGGTCAACCGGCTCGCGGCGCAGGGCGTCGGCTTCCAGTGTGATGGGCACATCGGTAATGATAGTGGCCAGCCATTTGGACATGCGTATCTGTCCGGCATTTTCCTCCACGCGTTGTTTCTGCGCGCCCTTGAGTTGGCTGGTGTGTTCAAGCAGGTTTTCTATTGAGCCAAATTGCTGGATGAGTTTCTCGGCAGTTTTGGGACCCACGCCGGGGCAACCCGGTATGTTGTCGGCACTGTCTCCCATCAGTCCCAGGATGTCGATGAGTTGGGCAGGGTTATGGATCCCGTACTTGGCATTCACCTCCTCAACGCCCAGGACCTCGTTTTTGGACGGGTTCAGAATTTTGATGTTGGGGGTCACCAGCTGTCCAAAGTCCTTGTCGGCAGTCACCATATAGGTGAAAAAGCCTTGCCTCTGGGCTTGTCGCGATAGCGTGCCGATGACATCGTCGGCCTCGTAGCCCTCGACTTCGAAGATGGGTATACGGTAGGCTTGCAGGATGCGCTTGATGTATGGCACAGCGACGAGGATGCCCTCGGGGGTCTTCTCGCGATTGGCCTTGTAGGGCTCGTAGCTCTTGTGCCTGAACGTGTTGCCTCCGGGAGGATCAAAACACACGGCGATGTGCGACGGCTGCTCACGCTTGAGCAGGTCTTGCAAGGTGTTGACAAAGCCAAAGACGGCCGACGTGTCGATACCCGTAGAGGTGACACGCGGACTGCGAATCATGGCATAAAAAGCTCTGAAGATGAGCGCATAGGCATCGAGCAGCAGCAGTTTCTTGTCAGTTTCCATATTGTGGTGCGGGTTTGGTGCGGGATTTTGTGTTGATTTCTTGTTTAGCGGCAGGGTACTTGCCATGGGCAAAGATACTCAATTTTTCCATTAAATCACGTTTTTATGCCAAGTTTTGCCGACGGCAATAGTACCCAATGGACTTTAAATTATTTTTACTCTCAAAAATGGTGGCATTCCCGAGAATTATTGCTAACTTTGCACCCTAATGGCAACTTCGCTGAAAAATATCCAGAATCAACTGGGGCCTCAACTCGATGCCCTGAACGACATTATTGTCACCACATTGACCAGTAACAGTGAGCTTACTAACAACATCGTGACCAGTTATCTCAAGAACAAGGGCAAGATGTTGCGACCCATTGTGACCCTGCTGAGCGCACAGTTCTTTGGAGGCATCAATGACAAGGCCCTGCAGGGTGCCGCAGCCCTCGAGATGCTGCACAATGCATCGCTCATCCACGATGATGTCATTGACGAGGCCACCGAGCGTCGCGGTCTGCCCACCATCAATAACGTGTGGAGCAACCATGTGGCTGTGCTGGTGGGTGACTTTTTTGTGACTGGAGCATTGCGTTGTGGAGTGGCGACGGGCGACGGACGCATCCTGTCGGCTCTGGCCGACATGGGTCGTGACTTGTCGTTGGGCGAGATTGACCAGGTGGATATCGCCCGCAACCACAACATCGATGAAGATACTTACATGGAAATCATCCGTGCCAAGACGGCTTCGCTGTTTGAGTGCTGTGCTGCCGTGGGCGGATATGCCAACGATGCTCCGCAGACGGCTATCGATGAGCTGCGCCGCTATGCAAGGTTGCTGGGCATCTGTTTCCAGATCAAGGATGATACGTTTGACTATTACAACGACCCGATCATCGGCAAGCCCACGGGCAACGACTTGCGCGAGGGTAAGGTGACATTGCCGCTGATTTATGCCTTGAACCGCACCGACCTGTCCGAGCATGACGAGATGCTCGCTCTGGTCAACAAGGAGACGCTCACGGGCGAAGACATCGACCGCCTCATCGACTTTGCCAAGCGGGCAGGCGGCATCGAGTATGCCTATGAGACCATGACCAGGTTGCGCGACGAGGCCAGCGCCATCCTGTCTCCCTATCAGCCCGACGAGTCGGTGGATCGCTTCCGCGAGATATTTGACTACGTCATCGACAGGAAACTCTAACAAGGCTGATGTGACTGGTCAGGAGCTAGAAACGGGCCAATTCCCAATCGATATATGTTGGAACCATTCTTGATAGCAGGCAGAGTCGAAGCTGGCTGTGATGAGGCTGGCCGGGGATGTCTTGCTGGCCCTGTGACTGCGGCCGCTGTGATTCTGCCGCCAGATTTCCACAACGACATGATCAATGACAGCAAGCAGCTCAGCGAGCGGCAGCGAGAACTGTTACGCCCTGTTATCGAGCGCGAGGCCGTCGCCTGGGCAGTGGCGATGGTGTCACCCCAGGAGATTGACCGCATCAACATTCTGCGTGCATCGATCACGGCCATGCACCGCGCCCTGGACCAGCTTGCTGTGCGTCCCCAGGGCATCCTTGTTGACGGTAACCGTTTTTATCCCTACCATGACATACCCCACACCACCATCGTCAAGGGCGACGGCAAGATGATGTGCATCGCCGCCGCTTCGATATTGGCCAAGACTCACCGCGATGAGCTCATGCGCCAGCTCGACAAGGACTATCCCCAGTATGGCTGGGCCCGCAACAAGGGGTATCCCACGCCCGACCATCGTGCCGCCATTGCACATTATGGCCCATCGCCCCATCACCGCCGCACTTTCCAACTATTGCCCCAACCCACATTGTTTGACGGCATCGACGACTTCTAGGACTTGAAGAAAACTGCTGGAGTCCGGTCCCCGGGTGAAACGATAGCAATCGCCATGGTTTGTTTGCTTTGGCTTGATCCAACTTAGCTGGATAGATGGGCTTCCTTTGTGATAATGCATCATCAAAAGAGTAAGGGAGGTGTCCCATGCCGGGGCACCTCCCTCGATGGGGAACCGCTTAGGTTACTTGACAACCTTGGTGGTCTTGACTGTGCCGTCGCTGTAGCGGGTGATCACGATATTCACGCCGTCATAGGGTTTGTCGCTGGCGATGCCCTGGGCGTTGTAATAGGTCCTGCTCACCTCGTTGCTGTAGTTGATCTCGTCAATGCCTGTCGAGATGTTGGTCCAGTCGACGAGTCGTTCTACCACATAGTACATGGGAGCGGTGTTGTCGCGCAGGGTGCCCACGCCGGCCTTCCTGTAGTAGAAGCGTACCAGGAACTGGATGTGGGCACTCTGGGTGGCTCCAAAGGTGATTGAGCCGTTGCGGCCCACGCTGGCATCGGGCTCGGTGGTCATTACCTGGGCAACGAGTTTGTGCGGGTCGCGCTCGGCCAGCTCGTCGTTGACCCTCTTGTGACTAACGGGGTCGATGGTGTAGTTGCGGATGTCGTTGCTGATCCTCCACACGCGGAACATGAAGGGCTCATACTCGATGCTGGCATCGAAGGGCAGGGCTCCGTTGATGTCCAGATAGGCCTGATAGGTGCAGCAGGTGTTGCCGTCCTCGTCGGTCCAGGTCATGTTGGTGCCCAAGTTGCGGCTGCCGCTCACATAGGCCATCACATCGCCCACGCTGGTCGACCAGCAGGGACCGCCGTAGCTGTTTGAACCGTCATTGTTGACGCGGTCTTCGCCGAAGGTCCACAACACGGGCTGATAGGTCATGAACTCGCCAGCGTCGCCAGTGATGATGTCGTTGTCCAGACGGTTAACAACGCCGGGCTCGTTCTCGGTTCCCAGATAGGGCGAACTCTCCAGAATCTCGAGGTAGTTGCCGGTGGTGCGCTCGTGCTGGATGAGCGAGATGAGCTCGTTGGGCTTGCCGTTGCTGCCGCGGTTCAGGGTGTAGTAGTAAACCAGCTGGTTGGGCAGCAGGTTCATCTCCACGTTGGCATTCTTGACACCCGGGGTGAGGGTGGCATCGTCATCGTCCATCACTTGGAGCTCGCTGTAGAAGCCGTCGATGGTCGAGTTGGTCTTGAACACGGGCACCTCGACGACGTTACTGCTCTTGTCGCCGGTGTTGAGCTCGAGCACGTAGGCATAGCGGTTGGGATGGTCGTTGTCGGCGGTGTAGGCCGTGAACTGGTCAACAAACTGAATGAGGTCGAATCTGACGGCATTGTTCTGGTCGGTGCCCATGTTGCCGCTGGTGGTAACGTTCACGTTGTAGTTGGGCCGCTTTTCCTGGTTCTGATAGGTGATGGTGTAGGCCACTCTGGTGAGGTTCTGGTTGGGAGTCAGTTGCAGATCGGCCACGGGAATCTTCACCTCGGGGTCGTTCAGGTCATAGCGGTAGAGTGTGAAGTCGTTCAGGTTCTCGTTGACGATGCGCTGCGGAGTCACCACGTTGAACTCGTCGTCGTTATTCTTCATGTTGATGAAGTTGCGATAGTAGTTCAAATCCTGTTGCGCCTCAAAGTCACTCTCAAAGTGGTCGAGCGTCATGCCCATGAAGTCGTCGGTGCCGGGAATGTTCACGCCGTCGGGGTTTGACCAGGCCTCAAACATGTCGTGCTCGCCATCGTTGGGCTTGCCGTAAACGATATAGACGATGGTCTGGCTCTGCTCGGTCTGTGGCACGGGGTAGGTATAGGTGGTCTGGTTCGACACCGTGGTCAGCAGCTCGTTATACTCGTTGCCGTCCTCGTCGGTGCGAATGATGTAGATCGTGTAGTCCTGGGGCACCTCGTCGCCGGTCATGGTGTTGAGCGACGATGTCCAGTCGAGCGTCACGTTATAGGTGTCCTCGGCATCGGGGGCGGGAGCGGCGCTGGCATCAAGCACGATGGTGTAGATGCCCACCATGGGGGCATAGTCCTGGTTATACTCGGCATAGTAGGCCTCCCATGCGCTGTGGCTGGCAAATAAACCGCCGGTATAGGGGTTCATCGTGCGGCCGTCGTAATTGCCGTCGGCCCAGTACTTCATGCGGTAGTCGGGGATAAAGATGTTCATGCCCGTGAGCGAGAGCTCCTGGGTGGCGTTCTTGCCCCTCATCGAGAAGTAGTGCTGGTTCTCGATCACCGAGGCGCAGTCGTGTACAACGGCATAGACGTCGCCGCTGATCATCTTGGAATAGAAGTCGGTGATTTGTGCGCCAGAGGTGCCCGCGGTGGGGCTATACTGCTCGAACATGTTCATGAAGGGGGGCTGCTCGCCGGTAACGGTTCCCTCCCAGCCGCTGTACTTCTTGCGCGATTGGCCCTTGCCCAGCATGAAGAAGCGGTTGTAGGTGCCGTCGATGGTGAACACGGTGCCGGCCCTGTCGCCCTGGCCCACGCGCAGGCCGTCGGTCAGCAGCTGCACCGACTTGATGTTGCTGCGCACATAGTTGATGAGCTGCGAGCGGTTAGACAGGCGGGCGCCGTTGGTGGTATTGACCAGCGACAGGTTGTTGTTCACCGACACCATCAGGATGGTGTAGCCGTCCTCATAGGGGGGCGTCACGTCGCTGGCGCTGATGTTCCAGCCGCCCGACTGTGCGCCATAGTACACCTCGTTCTCGCGGTTGCCGTTGCGGTCATAGCCGTTGTAGGTGGGGCCTGGAAAGTTGGGGTCGCAGTACACTTTCCTCAACAGTTCCACAATCTGGTAGGGGTCGGTGGCCAGCTCGGTGACGGCACTGGTGTGCGTCACGTTGTTGGCATCGGTCCATTCATAGGTGATGGCATCGTAGTATGCCTTGGGGTGTACGGCCGGCTGCGCCTGGGCGCTGGCCAGTCCAATCAGCATGAAAAGGGCTGTGATGATGAGCCCTGTTTTTGTCGTAGTTTTCATAATTGCAAATGAGTTAAGTTAATAAATAATATATAATAATGTTACACAATTTGGGTTGGTTATGACTAACAACACAATACAGGATTCTTGATTGCGGGGTCAATGTGGTGAAATGCTATCTTTTCTCCTGTTTCCTATCAAAATGGGGTTGCCAGCTTTTCTAACGGCAAAAGTAGTATAAAAAATGCAAATATCCAAAGATTTTTAAGCTTTTTTATGCTATCTTGTTTCAAAATGTCACTGATCATGCTTTTCCCTTTTGCTTCTTATCTTTGTTGCCCGGTAGAAAACCACAGCAGGCTTTGATACACTGTCGCCCGCCCGGGCAGCAAGTCCACCTTTCCCTGTTTGATGGACCTTACGGCGATGACCATCATGTGAGATTGGCTATCAGGTGCTTAGCTGGATGTCAACGATAAAAAATCATCCGCCCGATCACATCGGGCGGATGATTTTATTGAGTTTTTAGTAGTTCAGTCGCTTTGAATTACCATTGATTGGTCAACAGGTAGTCGATCAGAGCGCTGACGTCGGCGATGCTCACGCTCTCGTCCAGGTTGCAGTTTGCGTTCTGCAGGTTGATGCCGGTAGCGTCATTGGTGAGCAGGTAGTCGATCAGGGCGCTCACGTCGGCGATGGTCACATCATTGCTGTTATTGACGTCACCACGCAGGCCTGCGACATCTTCCTTGTGCTCGGTCACGCTGATGATGTAGAGCTGGGGCTTCTCGTTGTAAACGGTAACGGTACCCACTACATCATAGGTCTTGCCCTCCTCGAGGGTGAACTCAATACCGAACTGGTTGAACAGTACCAGGCTGTCGGCAGCGTTGTAGAAGTACTTCTGATAGTTGTTGACGGTGGTGTCGGTCTCGGCAATCACGGTCAGGTCCTTCATGATCACGTACTCGTTAACGTTCTCAAGAGCCAGAGCCTCGCGCTCGAAGGGCTCAACAGCAACAACGGTCTCGCTGGCCTCAACACCGGTGGGATACTGGAACTCGGGAACGAGACCGCCACGGAAGTTGTACTTCTGGGCAATCCAACCGCTGTTGATAACGGTACCCTGCTCCATAGCGGGAACCTGGTTGCCGAAGATCAGACCGCTGCCGCTCTCGTCGCGGATCCACAGGTTGCTGCCCATCTGGCAGGTAACAACAGCATCACCGTTGAAGATGAAGTCAACCTTGTTGTCCAGGGCGTTGGCGTCGGCGATGTTGTCAACCTCAGCCAGCTTGATGTACTTGGCAGTAGCAGATGCGCTCTCTCTGCCGTCCAGTTCAGCGTAAGCCTTAACGGTAGCAGTCTCGGTCAAGGTGAAGGGACCGGTGTAGAGTACCTCGTCACCATCGTTGATCATGTAATAAATGTCAGCACCCTCGGTAGCGCAGGTGATGGTAACCTCCTGGCTGCCGACGAACTTGGTGTTGTGAACGGGATCAAATACGGGAGTCTCAACAGCGGGAGCCTCACCCAGGAAAACAAGGATCTGAGTAGCGCGAACCTGGTTGCTCGCAGAAACGAAAGCAATGTTGTTGCCGCTGCCTTCCCAGGTACCGACATTGCCCTCATAGCTGTAACCGTCTTGTGCAGCAAAGCAGCCGGGGCCGTACTTGTCCGTGCCACTAGCAGTGCAGGTGAAGACAATCTTCTCGATGGCACCAGCGGTTGAGTTGAAGGTGGTCGTCTGGCTCTTGAACATGCGGAACTGATCATTGGTGATGGTACCTTGGGTGCAAGAGATGGTCACGCCGTCCTTGGTGATGCTCCATGCAGCACTCTCTACAGCGTCAAAGTCACTGGGGTTGAATGCGATAGCGCCCTCGGGAATGGGCTCAGCCTTGGTGTACTTAGCACTTACAACGGGGCTGTCAACACCGCCCTTGGTAGCCTTGGCATACACGGTGGTGGTCTCGGTCAGGGTCAGAGCCTGCTCGTAAACCTGCCATGCCAGACCGTCGGTGCTGTAGTACAGGGTGGCACCTTCCTCGTTGTTGGTGATGGTTACCTCGATGCTCTCGTTGAAGGTCTGAGCAGGAGTCAGCGTGGGAGCAGCTACCTCGACGATGGGGGTAGCGTTGGCATCCTGAACAAACAGGAAGGCGTCCTGCTGGGTGCCCTTGTAGCAAGCGAAACGCTCCTGGCCACTGTTGGCATTGTATTGCAGGACGCGATCGGTAGCAGCAACGTTGGTCAGGATGTAACCACCATTCTTGGCAGTAACGGTCCACTGTGCGCTGGTAGCAGTTGCGTCGTTGCCAGTGTTCAAGGTGTTCTTGGTGCTAGTGTAGGCAATGTAAGTGGTCTCGTCGATGGCAAAGGTCCATGCGCCCTGTCCGCCACCCAGAGTCAACTCAACAGCATCATCCAGGCCCTCGATGTCGAGGATGCCATCGTTGATGGTCTTCTCGCTAACGATAGCTGCGCCATAGGTGCCAACGGCACCCATAACGGTAACAGCGTCCTCGTTAACGATGATGTACTTCTTGCCAGCTACCAGCTGGTCAGCGCTGGTCACCTTCACATAAGTGTTAGCGGCCCCAACCGACAGGGTCAGCAGGGCAAGCGTGAGGAGAGAAAATAATTTCTTCATAAAAGCTTGAATGAATTTAGAAGTTAATGAAATATGTTAATAAACAAAAAATGTTCATTTTGAGTGCTTTGGAGTAGCAGGGTCCGTTTCATGCCGCAAAGGTAGTGACTTTTTTATTATTTTGCAACAGTTGATGATTTTTTAACTAAATCGCTGAGTTTTTGTAACCATTCAGCGGAAAGATCTCACGCTACTAATCTTGGAGAAACACCTGATTAGTCTGATATATCTGATGCCATCAGAAAAATCAGATTAATCAGTTGTTTGAGATAGCGGTGTGAGGTCAGGTTGGCGGATGCCATCAGAAAAATCAGATTAATCAGTTGTTTGAAATAGCGGTGTGAGGTCAGGTTGGCGGATGCCATCAGAAAAATCAGATAGATCAGTTGTTTGAGATAGCGGTGTGAGTTCAGGGTGGCGGATGCCATCAGAAAAATCAGATTAATCAGTTGTTTGAGATTGTCAAATGGAGTTGTGGGCGGCAGCATGGGCCAAACATAAAGAAACCAGGGGGCTCGCTGATGTCAGCGGCCCCCTGGCAGACGCATTTATCTAAAATGCTGTGTGGATTGCGGCTTGATTACTGCATCACCTTAGAGGTGCTGGTAGTGCCGTCGCTGTAGCGGGTAATCACGATGTTTACACCCTCGAAGGGCTTGTCACTCGTCATACCCAGCGAGTTAACGTAGGTGACGCTAACTACCTCGCCGTGGTACAGGTCAACGGTCGTCTCGATGACTGCCGTCACAATCTGGTTCGGGGTCTTCTTGTCCTGTACAACGTAACCAGCGGGAACGGTGGTCAGGACGGCGGGCTTGCGGTAGCTTGCGGTCAGGTTAACCACTGCGCTCACCTCATCGCTGCTCAGCGTCAGCGTACCCGTAGCGTTCTCGTCAGTGCCGTTGTAAACCACCGTCACACTTGCTGTGGCTGCGTTAACGTCGGCATAGGGAACAGTGATGTCGCGGGTCAGGAACGAGAAGCCCTCGCCAGTGATGGTGGCCGTCAGATCCTTGGTCAGGTAGTTACCGCTGATGGGAATCTCCTTGCTCACGCTGGGCAACTCAGCGCTGGTGGTGCCCACATTAACGGTCGAACCGTTCTCGGGAGCAGTCAGTTCGGGAGTGGGAGTGGGAGGCGTGCTCTCCACCTTCTTGTAGAGTTGAATGTCGGCTACGTCACCCGAAGTTGACTTGTAGTAACGGAAATTCTTGTTAGTGGTATTGCACTTCAGAGGACGGTTCGCATTGTTGTAGCGATAGATAATGCTGGCTACTCCATTTGAAACAGAGATTGTGTTCTCGTACTCTGTAGTCTGGTTGAATGTAATAGCGTTACTGCCACTTTCGCAACCAATATAATAGCCGCTTGCACTCTTGACCGTACCTTTGGTCATATCAATGGTGAAATCCTGATTGTCAAGATCAGCAGTGTATTCAATCACACCATTGTTGATTGTGGGAGCAGCAAGAGAGTTAGCTCCATTAAAGGCTGACAAGCTGCCGTTTAAGATGACATTCTGGTTTTCGCAAACGATGAGGTATTCACCGTCGGTAAGCTGGTCAGCACTGGTCACCTTCACATAGGTGGTTTGCGCGTTAAGCGACATCGAGAGCAGCGTGATGGCTGCCAGAATCATATATATCTTTTTCATCGCTTATCTTTTGTTAGAGATGTTATTAGTAGCTTTGCTGTAGAGATCACTCCCGTCGCGACGGGTTGCGACGGGGTTACGATCGTTAGCTTTGGGCTGGGTGGCCGCAATGTTGTTGGTCTCCTCTTCCTCAAAGACGACGATCACTGTAGTGATCTGAGCATTGTAGTTGTTGGTCACCTTGATGGTGTAGTTGGTACCAATCTCCTGGTAGTTCTCGTCGATGTCGAACAGGCTGGTGCCCGTCGAACCGGTAACCTCGGTGCTGACAGCCGTGCCGCCAACAAAGACGTTCATCTTAACCGTGTTGGATGCGCCGGGACGGCCCACTACCTGGATCTGCTTAACCTTGCGGTTGAAGCTCGGCAGCGTCAATGTACCGTTGGCACCCAGCATCAGGAAGCCGATGTTATCATTATAGTAATACTTGTTGGCTAGGCCAATGGTGTAATCGCCGGCGGTGTACTGCTTGTTGCCGGTCTGCCAGTTGTTGGCGTTGCCGGTTTCAATGTTCCACGCATTGTCGACGAAGTCAAGTTCAACCACGTTGTCCTTCGTGTGATCCACTGCATCGAGGTGCTTCACCTTATAGTAGAAGCGTACGATGATCTCAATGTCGTTGGCGGTGAGGTTCTTCAATGCACCGAACTTGATGATGTTGCGGGCGTTGGTGTAGTCCTCGGGCGCGGGAATCGGCTTGTTCAGCTTGTTCGAGTTGGTGTACTCCTCATAGATGACCTGAAGGTTGTGGTCGGCCGTGGGATCATCGATCACCCTGTCACCGTACTCGGTCGTGACGGGCGTGAAGCCGCGCAGCGCGCCGCTGTTGCTCTTCGCCCAAACGCGGAACATGTAAGGCTCGTAGTAGTTCGAGCCGTCCTCGCCCTTCATGTTGGTTGTGGGCAGCATGCCATCGGCATCAAGACCTACAAAGAAGACGTTGCAGGTGGCGCCGTCGCCATCGGTCCAGGTGGTCGAGGGGTTATCCTCGTTGGTCTGGGTGTTCAACACCTGACGCTGTACCTCAAGAGCGTTGATCTGCACTTTGCCCACGCCGGTGTTCCAGATGGGGGAGCCGTAGCTGTTGTGGATAGAGTCGCTATCGAAGTAGTAACGTTTGTTGACGGGTCGGTAACCATAGGTCCAAATCACGGGAACGTAGCTATCGTAGGTGTTGTAGCCGCCCTGGTTTACAGTGGCGTTGTCCAGACGCTCGATCACATCGCCGGGATGAGCCACCTGACCGAAGTACTGCGGCAGATAGTTGATACCCTCGGTATAGAAGGTGTGGTTGTTGTCGAACTGCATGTAGCTCATGCGGGTCCAGTCATCATCTGCCTTGCGGCTAATGGTGTTGAAGAAAATCTCGGCGTCGCCACGCAAGGGAACCGACAAGTCACCGTTCCTGACGTTGATGGGAAGCCACTCACTCTCGGGCACGCTGTCGTGGATCATCTGGTCGAAGGTATAGAAGCCGTTCAGTGTAGAGTTGGTCTTCTCCACGGGAACTTCCATCACGTTACTGGTCTTCTGGTCATCCCAAGCAGCCTTCAGCTGATAGCCGTAGTTTTCAGGATGCTTATTGTTGGCCGTCGAGACTGAGAACTGGTCAACCAGCGTGATGCCGCTCATGTCGAGCAGAACAGACTGAGACGAAACCTCGGTGAGCACCTCTTTATAAACATAAATATTGTAGATTGTGGGCGAATTGGCGTTATTCCAACTGCCACTTGTGGTGGTGCTGGGGCTAACGCCATAGAACTTAACGTTTCCACCTGAGCCCAACGTTCCTGCCTCCAGTGTGTAGTATCTGTAGGTGCTGGAGCACTGAACCAGGTCATCAAGTGCGTCACTTGAATTCACCTCACAGGCGAGATAACTGCCATAGGTGCTGTTGTCGATGACACCGAAGTCAAACAACAACTTTTCGTTGGCCAGGCTCGAAGGAACATTGTACTGCAGATAGAGCGTCCAAGCTGTGCTGCTAGTAGTGCCGGCAGAGCGGATGTATGCCGCACCTGCATTGGTCATGTACATCGAGTTGGAAGGCGAACTCCAGTTACCATGATTGACGGTAAAGTTACCAACGGTCTGTGTGCAATCAATCACGAAGTTGATACTGTCAACCAGCACATAGGTTGTGTCATAGGCAACAGAGCTGCCACCGGTGCCATTGACAGCCCAGGTGTAGTCCTGAGAGGTGGTGGATGTTATTGAACCATATCCGCCATCGCTACCGTTGACGGTGATTGTCGGAGGATTAGAGGTGTAATCTGGATCGCAATAGCCAGTCACAACAACCTGTACACTGGTTGCGCCATTCAACATCGTCGAAGGAATGGTAAGGGAACCACCCTTAGAAATATAGCAGTTAGAGGTACTGCCATCTCTGTTGAAGGTGGTGTTTGATGCGTTAGAAGTAAAGTTCCAACCAGTGGGAACGCTCGTTCCATGCGTAGCATAGGTCCAGCTGCAACCCGGAATAACAGAGCCGCCTGACTTGACTTGGATTGACGAGAAGGAGAAATTGCCACCAGTATTACCACCACTTGAGGATGTGCCACCAAACACTATGGTGATGTCGCCAACAGGATTGGTGCCACCGCCGCTGCTGCCCACGGTAAATGAGCCGCTGGTGGGGAAAACAGGATTTTCGCCCTGGGTCAACACCTCGTACTTGTTGCTCGGGGTGTGACCGTGGTAGATCTGCTGATCCAAGTAATTCACTAACCAGCTCACGGTATTACCATCGAGGGAGAACTTCACATTGGCGGCCTCGGTCTGAACGCTGGGGTCTGCTAAGTCGTAGCGCATCAGCTTCAGCGTTTTGTCGCCATCGCTAAGGTCGGCGGCCGTCAAGCCCGACTCGTTCTGGTTGCTCAGCGACATGAAGTTGCGGTAGAAGTTATGCTCGGTGTTGAGGTCGAAATCGCTCTCGTAGTGGCGACGCACCAGAGATACGAAGTCATTGTAACCCGGGATGAGCACTTGTGCGGGGTCACTGTCGGCAAAGAAGGTACCCGTGCTGTTGGCATCGTGGTCAACAGGGAAAGGTGCTGTGGTGGGCCATGCACGAATGATGTAGTCGATGGTGTAACCCTCGGGATACTGGGGCACCTGATAGGTGTAGGTGGTGTCCGGCGAGGTCGTCAACAGCGAGTCGAGCACGACGTTGCCATTATCGTCCTTCACCACTACCCACAGGTCGTGGGTCTCGGGCTCGTCAAAGCCCAGGATGGTCTGGAGCGAAGTCGACCAGTTGATGTACACATCATAGGTGTGCTCCTGGGTCTTGTTGGGTCGGGCTGTGGCCGCAATCTCGGCGGTGTACAGACCCACACGAGGCTTGTGGTCATAGTCACGCCATGCGGAACCAGAAGCTTGCTGTCCGCGGTCATCGGGGATGTAGAACAGCAGGTTGGACATGGTGTTGTGGGTCGTGCCGCCCTTACCCGTCATCGAGAAGTAGTGCTCCATGTAATTCACACTCTGACAGTCATGAACAACGTCATAGGCCTCACCCTGGTCCATGCGCTCAAAGAAGTCTTTGACACCGGCAGTGTCAGTTTGTGTGGTGGGGGCATACTCCTCATACATGCTGTAGAACGGAGCACGGTCGGCCGAACTACTGCTTTCGAGTGAGGACAGATAAGCCTGCTTACCCTTGCTGATGAAGTAGAAGCGGTTCAGCGAGCCGGTGTAAGAGAACACAGTACCGGCATTGCTGGTTGTGCCGCCAATGCGGACGCCGTCGGTCAGCAGCTCGATGGCATCAATGTATTTGTCAAAGTAGTTGGTGATGTCAGACCATGAGTGGGTATACATGTCCATGTAATTGCCGTTGCAGTACGTCTGGTCTTTCACCTTTACAATGAAGGCTGTGTAGCCGTTCAAGGTCGGCTTTTCGATGCTGCCCGTACTGTTAGGGAGGATAGTCCAATCCAACCATTCAAGATCGGTGGCAGAAGGCACTTCCTGATACTGGTGATTGACTTGCACATACCTCTTATAATTGGCATTGGTCTTTCTGCAGTGAACATACACCTTGACCTCGCCGCTATAACCGGAGAGGACGCTCGGGTTAATACGGAAATAACCGCCACTTGTGTTGTCATCCTGATACAAGCAATATCCATCATCGTAACTGCCAAAGGAACCATTATACAATGTCCAAGTTGACGGTATATTGGTTCCCCAACTAGACATGTACCAACGGCTCACACGAGTGCTACCGACATAAATCTGGATATCGTCAAACACGACATACCTAGTGGGGAAGTCGATATAGATATAATTATAGGACGTGCTGTTGCCGCGCGGTGCGATATCATATCCGAACTCGATGTTGGGATACTCATGATCGGCACCCTTGGCGTCAGAGTAAAGGATACCGGGAATCCCAGGAGTCTGATAGACATACTTGACCAGTGCGGCCATCTGGTGACCATTGGTCGCGGGGTCGGTAAGCTTAGACGTCTGAGTATCACCGTTAGCATCTTCCCACTGATACTCGAAGGCCTCATACCATGCGCGATTAGCAGTGAAGCTAGCAGTGTGATCGGCCCTGCGCGGAGCCCTCAACATTGCTCCGGGAGCCTCCTCGGCGGGAGCGGGATCCTCGCTCAGCCAATTCTCGCTTGTGCGAGTATTGTTCACGACAGGCTGAACCAATAGATCCATAACAGCCTTGCTCTTGTAGGGCACCTTGGCACCCTTGATTCCCGTTTTTGACACCGAGGAATGGACCTTGGCGCCCACGGCTGCCTGCTTGGTCGGCGACTGAGCCGAAGCAGTACAAGTCCAGCCTACTGCTAAGAGCAGACTGAACATCAAGATTGTTAATTTACGTTTCATAAAATTCACAAATTTTTATATAGTTAAAAAAGTTCGTAAAGTCGTCAGTTACCTTTGATTTGGGTCAGTTAGGATGTGCATTAAGGTTTGCCGGCTCGCGTCATGTCGTCGTTTTTGGCATGTTTGTAATGGTTGTTTACGTTCTACCAGCATGTTATCTTGCATATCCTCTTTCCTGTTATGATGATCTTTCCTACATATATTTAGCGCACAAAGTTAAACCATATTTTTGCAATGAACAAATATTGTGCCAATTTTTTTTGATATTTTGCACCTTAATTAATGTTTTGGGTCAGGGGCTTATTGGGGATTTGTATAAATTATTTATGCAAAATAAATGGCGTTTTGCCGTTCCCGTGGCATGCGGAGCGGGGAAATGTGCGGCAGATGGGCCTATGGTTTACGGTAGGTATGCGTGGCCGGATTCTTGGTGCTGTTTCGCATTGCCGAGGGTGGACTGGGATGGCTGCGAATGGGCGATTTTGTCCGTTGAAATCGGGGATTTTTGCAATCGCGGCTGGCTCAGGGCCGGTGCTGTTTCGCGGGGGTGGTGAGCAGTCTGATGGCGGTGTCGAGGATGGCGTCGCGGGTGCGGTCCTGCTCGTCCATGTCGATGCGCACGTCGGGGGCGACGCCAAACTCGGTGAGCCGTCCCTGGGCATCCATCACGGGGCATGACGAGAAGCGCACGCGCCAGCCGTTGGGCAGCTCGCTGGTGAAGGGCAGTCCGCAGCCGCCGCCGGTGGTGTCGCCCACGATGGTGACCTGGTCGAGCCCCTTCATGATGGAGACGAAGTTGTTGGTGGCGCTGAAGGAGCTGCGGTTGGCCAGCACGACGACGGGCTTGAGGTAGTGGATGTGGTTGCGGGCGGGCTCGAAGTAGTAGGGGTAGGGGTCGCTGAAGTCGTTGTGGCCCAGCCCGTTCTTGTGGCAGATGTAGCCAGCCAGGGTCTTGCCGGGGATGAAGCGCTCGACCAGTGTCTGGACATTGGAGAGCAGGCCGCCGCCGTTGTTGCGCACGTCGATGATGAGGGCGTCGGCTGTCGAGAGGTAGCTGAGGATGAGGTCGAGGTTGCCCTCGCCGATGCCCGACGAGAAGGAGCCGTAGTACATGTAGCCGATGTTGTCGGTGAGGATCTGGTACTTGATGCCCGATGCCATCTTGTAGTCGAAGTTGAGGTAGTGCTGGTCGATGATGCGCTCGTCGTAGTTGACGGGGTGCTGCTCCCATATCCAGTATCGCGAGACATCGTGGCTGGCGATGAGGTTGGTGTGGCCGTCGCGCAGCTCCTTGAGCATGTCGC
>CAMJZI010000008.1 GCA_946410185.1 uncultured Porphyromonadaceae bacterium | reverse complement strand
CCGACCTGGCTATGAACAATCCCGCCGCTTTCAAGGCTATCGTTGACGAGGCTAAGAAGCACGCCTAATCGACGAAGGTTCATTCCAAAGTATTAAATTCCGCAAAATGCTACCAGGCTCCAAGAGGGGAACCCCTCAAGGAGCCTGATTTTTCCTCGATGATATGGTGCAGTTTCTTTTTGACATGGACGGGACGGTGACGGCACGGGAGACCTTGCCGATGATTGCTGCACACTATGGCCTGCTCGATGAGGTGGAGGAACTTACACGCAAGGCTGTGTCGGGCGAGGTGCCATTTGACGAGTGCTTTGTCCATCGTGTTGAAAAGTTGGGTCACCTGCCGGTTGATGAGGTGCGCTGGCTTGTCGAAGGGACCCCCTTGCACACAAGGGTTGCCGACTTCATCGCTCATCACAAGGGGCAGTGTGCCATCGTCACCAGCAACTTGGACTGCTGGTGCGGAGGACTGCTAGAGCATCTGGACTGCAGGGCGCATTGCTCCACGGCAAGGGTGCGGGATAACCATGTGGCCGGGGTCGAAGACGTGTTGCGCAAGGCGGCCGTCGTCGGGTCTTACAAGGCGTCAGGGCATCGGGTGGTTTACATCGGTGATGGCTATAATGACCTGGAGGCGATGCGCTGTGCCGATGTTGCCATTGCTGTGGGCTTCCTGCCAGGAACGCCTGCCGCAGGCCTCGCTGCTGTCACCGACCATGTTTTTGATGATGAGCTGGCCCTGTGCCACTGTCTGGAGGGCCTGGTCGAGACTTGTTAGCCTTAGCTTTTTACCAGCCAGCGGTTGATGTGCCCTGCAATCCACATGACTGGTATTGACAGCAAATAGCTGGCCGCAAGCACTGCAAGAAAGATGAGCGGCACGTATTTCAACGCGTAAACTTGTTCCTGGAACAGATAATAGGCCAGCCAGGTGTGTATCATCCAGATGGGCATGGACTTGCGGCCCAGTTCCATGAGGATGGCCTTGAGCCATACCGGCCAATGGACGTTGGACAGCAGAATAACCATCAGCGGAACATAGATAATGTAGCGCACTGAATATTGTGTCATGCAAGTGATGCAGACGAGTGCTGCTATGGCTGCCAGAATGACCCATTGAGGCCGATTCCAGTTAAGGGTGACGGAGGTGCGCCTGAGCACAACGCCCATTGTGAATGATTGTAGCAGGTGGAAGCACAGTAACGGCTGGTAGATGCCAAGGTTGTGGTAGAAAAAGTTGCCGTAACGACTGATGAGATAGCTGGTGACCACATTGATGGCGATGGTGATGATGAGTGCCCACAGGTTGCCTATACGTTCCACACAGCCGATGATATAAAAACTGAACAGACTCAACACCGAGTAGGGAAAGAGAAACCACATCTCGGCATTGTAAGAGACATCCCAGGCCAGCAGGTTCAGTAGCAACTTGCCCGCACTGCCGGGGTATAGCCCGGGCTTGATCCAGTGACCGATGGCCAGGAAAAACGCTAGCACCACCCAATAGTGTAAAAACAGTCGCAGGATGCGTCGCAGCTGGTAGGCAAATCCGGTCTTGCCGACCTCGTACTGGCAGGCGAGTCCATATCCGCTCAGGATAAGGAAAAACGAGATAGGACCGCACGCGCGGTACAGCCACAACGCGAGCGGCGTGTCGCCCACATGCAACAGGTGGACGCACAGGTCGATGTGTCCAGGATTGAATAAGTGGTAAAACAGCATCATCATGATGACAATGCCCTTGATCAAGGTACTGTTATCCTTGGAGATGTTCAACATAATAATCGTTTCTCGCCATCATGCCTGCCGCTGGTTGCCATGATTGATGGCCGCCGCATGAGTCATGTGGTGATGCAAAGATAGGACTTTTTCGCCAAGTGGGCAAACAAGAATGGCCGAGCATGTTAAGACGTTCGGCCATTCTTGTTGATGTGATGATGTTGTCTTTACTCCTTGACCAGCAGGGTGCCGGTCTTGCCTTGCAGGGCCTCGCGGGCCTTATCCAGCGAGGTGATCAGGGCGGTGCCACCAGTCGTGTTCTCGACAAAGCTGATGCACGACTCCACCTTGGGCAGCATGCTGCCGGGGGCGAAGTGGCCCTGCTGGATGTATTCGCGGGCCTCGCTGATGGTCATGCGGTCCAGATCCTGCTGATCGGGCTTGTTGAAGTTGATGGACACCTTCTCGACAGCGGTGAGAATAACCAGCATGTCGGCATTGAGGTCCAGGGCCAATTTGGCGCTGGCGCGGTCTTTGTCGATAACGGCAGCCACGCCCTCGTAGTCGCCAGGGCCGTTTTCCACAACGGGGATGCCACCACCACCCACGGTGATGACCACGCTGTGCAGGCCGACGAGTTGCTCAACAACGGGCAGCTCAACAATCTTGACGGGAATGGGCGAGGGAACCACGCGGCGATAGCCACGGCCGGCATCCTCGACAAAGGTGTAACCGGTCTCGGCCACGATGCGGTCGGCATCCTCCTTGCTGTAGAACATGCCCACGGGCTTGGTGGGTTTCTGGAAGGCGTCGTCGTTCTTGTCAACAACCACCTGAGTCACCACAGCGGCGCAGGGCTTGTTGATGCCACGGCGTGCGAGCTCGCGCTCAACGGCCTGCTGCAGGTGGTAGCCGATGTAACCCTGGGTCATGGCACCACACTCGGGGAACGGCATGGCGGGTGTGCCGCCGCCATTGTTGGCGGAGTATTCAAAGGCCAGGTTCACCATGCCCACTTGGGGACCGTTACCGTGACCGATGACCACGTCATAACCCTCCTCAACGAGGTCCACGATGGTCGAAGCGGTACCCTTGACCAGATCCAGCTGCTCCTGCGGAGTCTTGCCCAGAGCGTTGCCGCCCAGGGCGATAACAAGACGTTTGCTCATAATGTCTTTTTTATCTTTTTTATAATGTATAGTCGGTTATTGTTGCTTGAGAAACGAGATTAATGATTAAAGGCAATGAGCAGTCGCCCACTAATCTCTAATCACTAATCTCTAATCCTCAATTTCACATCGTGAAATTGATATTACTTCAAGGTAGCATACATGACAGCCTTGATGGTGTGCATGCGGTTCTCGGCCTCGTCAAATACCTTGGACTGCGGGCTGCGGAATACCTTGTCGGTCACTTCCATCTCGGGCAGACCGAACTTCTTGTGGATATCCTTGCCGATGGTGGTCTCCAGGTCGTGGAACGAGGGCAGGCAGTGCAGGAAGATGGCACCGGGGTTGGCGTTGGCCATCACGGCGTCGTTCACCTGATAGGGGCTCAGCAGCTTGATGCGCTCGGCCCAGATCTCGTCGGGCTCACCCATCGATACCCAGATGTCGGTATAGATGACGTCGGCGTTCTTGGTGCCTTTCTTCACGTCCTCGGTGAGGGTGATGGTGCAACCGTTCTCCTTGGCAATCTCCTTGCAGGTCTTCACGAGCTTAGCGTCGGGCATGTTGTCCTTGGGACCGCAAGCCACAAAGTTGATACCCAACTTAGCAGAAACGACCATCAGCGAGTTAGCCACGTTGTTGCGGGCATCGCCCATGAAGACCATGGTCAGGCCCTTATAGTAACCGAAGTGCTCCTCGATGGTGAGAACATCGGCCAGCATCTGGGTGGGGTGGAAGTCGGTGGTAAGGCCGTTCCAAACGGGCACGCCTGCATGCTTTGCCAGGTTCTCGACAATCTGCTGGTCGAAGCCGCGGTACTCGATACCGTCAAACATGCGGCCCAGCACCTTGGCGGTGTCTTCGAGCGATTCCTTCTTGCCCATCTGTGATGAACCGGGATCGAGGTAGGTAACACCCATACCCAGGTCATTACCGGCCACCTCAAACGAGCAGCGGGTGCGGGTAGAGGTCTTCTCGAACAAGAGCACGATGTTCTTGCCAGCGAGGTACTTGTGGGGGGTTCCGGCGCGTTTCATGCGCTTGAAATCCTTGGCAAGTTCGAGTAAATACTTAATCTCGTCGGTCGAGAAATCGAGTAACTTCAGGAAACTTCTTCCAGATAAACTTCTTGGCATAATTGTAAAATTGTATTAAAAGATTAATATATAGAGTTTTAAGTTTTGAGTTTTGAGTTTTGAGTTTTGAGTTTTTGGCGTGGTAATGCCTTTAACCATTAACCAGTGGTGCTTAATCGCGCCACAGGGGCATGCTCATGCATCGGGGTCCTCCGCGCCCGCGAGAGAGCTCGCTGCTGGGAATCTCGAGCACTGTGATGCCCTCGTCGCGCAGGATGGCGTTGGTCACATTGTTGCGCTCATACACGATAACCTTGCCAGGTGCAATGCACAACGTGTTGGAACCGTCGTTCCACTGCTCGCGCTCGGCTGTGATCAGGTCGCCGCCACCGCACTTGATGAGGGTGACGTGTTCCAGTCCCAACGACTCGGCGAGGATTTCTTCCAGCGTCTCTTCTTTGCGCTCGAGCTTGATGTCGCCATCATTGCCCTGTGTGAGTTTGAAGACTTCCAGGGGACCCAGGATACCGGGATGCACGGTGAACTTGTCGTGGTCAATTTGGGTGAACACGGTGTCGAGGTGCATGAACGCGCGGGTCTCGGGAATGTGGATGGCCAGCACGGTGTCGATAGCGCTATTGCCGTTTTTAAAGATGTTCTTGGCAATGAGTTCGATGCCGTCGGGCTCGGTGCGTTGCGAGATGCCGATGGCGAGCGTGTGCTCGTTCAGGTTAAGTATGTCGCCGCCCTCGATGCGGTAGGGCAGGTTGCGGTCGTAGTAGTGCTCGACATCCTTGAAGTCGGGATGGTACTTGAAGATGTAGTCCCCGTAGATAGTCTCGCGGCAGCGCGTTACCGAGAACATGCGGTTGATGCTCACGCCCGTGCCGATGCAGGCAAACGGGTCGCGGGTGAAGTACAGGTTGGGCATGGGCTTGACCACAAAGCGGCTGTCACCCTTCACCTGGTCTACCAGCGAATTCTCCACATCGCGCGGGTCGCGGGGCAGATCCTGCAGGTAGATGCCTTCCATCGTCTTGAGCACCAGTTCTTTGCTCGATGTGATGCCGTTCAGGTAGTTGTAAATGATGTCGTGGTACTTGGTTGCGCAGATGCCGGCCTCCTCGATGAATTGGCGCAGGAATTTCTCCCTGATTTCAGGGCTGATGTCAAGCACCTGGGCCATCAAGTCCTCGAGGTAAACCACCTCAACGCCGTTGTCACGCAGCACCTGGGAGAAGGCATCGTGTTCCTCCTCGGCCACTTTGAGGTAAGGAATATCGTCAAAGAGCAGCTCTTCCAGGGTGTTGGGTGTCAAGTTGAGCAGTTCACGTCCGGGACGGTGCAACAAAACCTTCTTCAACGGTTTTATCTCACTTGTAACATGAATACCTTTCATGACTTGGAATGATATCTTATTGTTAATGATAACAGTTGATTAATTTGGCGCAAAGGTAAACATTTTCCTCGACCCCTACAAATAGAAATGATGAAAAGTTATTAACCCCTGCACTCATAGTATTGGGCATGGGCGAGGGTGTGAAAATGCAATCAGGAAATCAGATGAATAGCGGACGTTATAGTGGGTGATGGGGTGGGACAAAGAGAGCCGCAAGCCCGGGTTGCGGGTTGCGGCTCAGTTCAATTCAGTTTAGTTTGTCAAGAGGCGATTACTTCTTGAGCACCTTGAAGCTCTGCTGTGAGCCGTCGGTGTAACGAACAACCTTCACAAAGATGCCGTTGTCAGGATTGCTGACCATGCGGCCCGTGAGGTCGAAGTAGATGGTCGATGCTACCTCCTTGTTCTCGTCGCGGATCTCGGTGACAGCGCTTGCGCCCACCTTGCCCTTAGCGGCATTGATGACCTTGCCGGTTGCCTTCTCGACGATGATTGCTACAACGTGGAGCTGATCCTTGTTCTGGATGATGGCTTCGCCGCTCGTGTTGTAGATGAAGTCGGTGTTGAAGGTGTAGTCGAAGTTGTTTATCGTGTTGGCTGCGATCGACTCGGGCATGCTCTCGGCAATCTGTCCTGTGGTTGCCACGAGCACGTCGTTGAAGTGGTAGCCCTCGATTACCTCGGGCATGTCACACAAGGGACCCAGGTTGGGCTCGTTGCCATACTGATCGGCCATAGTGGCATAGTAGTTGTGCTGATCCCATTCGGTGCCGGCGGGGCCGAACATGTCGTCCTCGACGAGCATCAGCTCGAGGGCATAGTCGCTACCAGATGCGTTCATCACGAAATTGCTCTCCACATCGGCCTTGATCTGGGTGCGTGCCTCGTCAATCCAGTCGGCCTTGACGTTGATTTCGGCAGTAGCCAGCTGACCCTTCAGGTACTCAACCAGGTCCTTCATGCCAAAGCCAGCCGATTCATATCCATAGTAGGGATCCACATTATAGTTCCTCTCTACCCATGCATTGGGGAAACCACCAACACTGTTCGGGTAATTGGTAGTGATCTCCATGGGGTCGCCATTGTGATAAGCCACGCCGATGAAGTCATTGCCAAAGGTCTCGGCCAACAGGTTCATGGCTACCAGACCACGGGTACACCATCCGCACCAGGTGCCGGTGTATTCCTCGACGAGCACGCGGTGAACAGGCACCATGTCCATGATGTTCACCATACCCGTGCGGGTGGGAGCTACATCCTGATTGTCAACGTTGTTGACCTTAGTAACGGTGACGGTCAAGGGGTAGTTGCCGGCATCGGCAATAGCGGGCAACTCAATCGTGATGTTGGTGTTGCGTCCCCAGTGGTCACCTGAGATGTTGTTGGTAAACGTTGCGGTGTTGGTCACACCGTTGATCTCGTAGGTGTACTCACCCTGCTCCAGCGTGGCAGTGCCGTGGTTGTAGAGGGTAGCGTTGACATAGATGGGATCGCCTTTCTTGGCATTGGTGTTGGCGGGCAGGACGATGGTTGCGGCATTCTCCTGCTGGCCTTCGAGAATGAGCTCGATGCAGGGGCTGCCCATGCTGGACTTGTCGGTCCAGTTGCGCAATGCGTTGCTGGTGTGCAGCCACAGGCCGCCACCCATCTTGTCGCTGGTGATAGCCATGGGTTTCTCCTCACTGTTAACAGGAATGGTGTAACCAGCGAAGAAACCATTCTCGCCAATTTCATAAGGCTCGTCGAACATGACAACGGCGTGACCCCTGTTGACATTAGCAACACTGCTGGTGATGTCGGGATCGGCAACCTTGGCACCATCGACAGTCTTGAGGCTCAAGCCATTGGACAGCCAGCCAGTGTACTGGCTAACGTTGGTGGTGTGTGGAGCACTGATGCGCAGACCAGTGACCTTCATGCCCTTGAGGCTGGGATCGTTGACAAACATGGCGATATCATAGCTCTGAGCCCTGCCAGCAGTGAAACCTGCGTCCTGGGCGTTGTCATCGCAGTAGCCAGCATAGAAATCAGCCTTGCCAACAGGTGCGCTGCCATCGGTGAGCTCCATATAGACGATTTCGCTCGCATGCTCCTCACCGCCGCCGCGGAAGACGCTCTGGATGCCCACGCGGTGGAAACCAGTCTCGTAGAAGTAGATGAACGAGCCACCTTCACCAAAGTCGTAATTCTCGGTGTAGTAGTAGGGCACATCGGTCATGAAGTCCTCGACATTGGGATACTCGTCGGGACCGAACGAGAACAGCTCGTCATCGTCAAAGTAGATGCGGTAGTACAGGTCGTTGGGGTTGATGAAGTTACCCTCGGTGTCCACGGTAGGCACTGAGAACTCACCCATGTTGTAGCTGCCGACCTCACCTTGGTCATCAAAGCTCAGAACCTCGGGATTAGCAGGAACTGCTGCATGGTCGGCATAGGGGGCGAAGACGGGCTCGCTGTAGAGCTCCTGAGCATAACCGCCGGCAACAACAGCGAGTGCATCGCTTGCTGTCATGGTGCGGGTGTCGGCATCGTAGTCAAACTCAAGGTTCTCCAGCAAGTATAACTCGGCATCGCTTGCAGTCATGTACAAGAACGAGCCACTGCCTACGCCAAGGTACTGGTCGGACGGGAACACAACCTTGCCATCGGCGAGGGTGCCCTTCATGATGCCGTCGGGAACCAGCGATGAGAAGCCCTGTACATAAACGTCATTGTCCATCATGGCCACCTTGACCATCTTGCCACCCTGTGAGTTGTCATAGGTGTCGATGAAGGACATCGAGTAGTCCTCGAGCACGGCATCATCGGGCAGAGCCACGGGAACGTCGGTGAACGGAGTGTAAACCGACTCCCAGTCGGCATAACCAGCCCATGACAAGTCGTCATCGTAAATCAGACCCAGGCCACTGCACTCAAAATTGTTCACGTCACCGCTCGAACCCTCCAGCGATATCGTACCATCGTCACCAATGGTGAAGACGGCCTCTGTGGTTCTTTCGTCAACCGAGTAGGTGATGTAACCATCCTCGTCAGTACCAACATTGACCCATGCGGTTATCAAGCCATAGCCGTAATCGGCCCAGTAAGCAATATACTGGTGCAAAGGCACGGTCAGGGTCTTGCCGTCATCGCTCAAGTCGGCCTTTACCCATGCCCCAGTGACTGCTTGCGAGATGGGATCCTGCATGTAAGCGGTCTTTCCGTCCTCGGCAAAAACAATCTTCATGGCAGTGCCATCCTGATAGGTAGAGAAAAGATAGCCCCATGAGTTGTACATGGCTCCACCGCCACGCTCATAAATTTTCAACTCACCGGCCGGCTGATCGTTAATGATATCAACCCTTGCAGGTGCTTTGAGGCTCTGAGCCATGGGTAACTTACTGCCACGCTTGGATACCTCATGCGTGGTCTTGAATTCATACTTGCCCTTGACTGGTTGCGCTGAGAGCCGCGGATTCATCGTGAGCCGCTGGCCACTCGCTGCCATTGCGAGAGCAAATGCCACAAGAAGAAGTAGAGATTTTTTCATCATGTAAACATTTTAAAAAAAAATTAATAAATACTGTATTTTAAAACCTTTATTATTCGGTATTTTTTGGTTGTTAAAAAGATTAATTATGACACGGGCAAAAGTAGTAAATTTTTAATAATGTGGCAACGATGATGGCATTTTTTTTAGACATGAAAAGCAATTGTAATAATCTCAATTTTTAACCATGCCGCACACGAGTGAGCAAAAAAAACGCCAAGAGAATTCTTGTGACCCATGCAGGAAGGACCCGCCTAAACAGCAATACAACAATTGATTAATCACATTATGGCATCATGCCGAATCGTTATCGTGTAAAAAAAGTAGTGTTAAATATTCCCCAACTCTTGCAGCAGTAGGAGATTTGTCGTAACTTTGCCCTGTCAAAAATAATGGCAACGCTCATTGAAAAAATGTCCACATCAAAGACGATCGGGATACTCTTCAAATTTTTATGAAATGCCGAGAAAAGCGCTGTAGTCAATGGCGGGCCTCAACCGCAAGGTGCTTAACAGCCGGAGGATTACAAAGATTATGGCGCCCTCAAATCCTGTATTTAGTCGGAGTTTCATCACATCCTTTGGTGTGGCTTCTTATAGACAAGGAGTGGAACACGTGCCCCAATGCCGTGTCCCACTCCTTGATGTTATAGTCATTGTCGATAAAAAATGTAGTCCAGTTTGGTCAATTGAGCGAAATGGTGTACATTTGCACCGCAAAACAAAACGATATAACGACAATGAAGGCTTATTTATATAAGGAAGAAGCACAACCCATCGAGCCCATCGATGAGCACAAGCTCGCAATCGCTGATGAGAAACCCGAGAAGGCAGACGTCCCCAAACTCTCACTCTATGTGGTAAAGTATAAGCCGTTGTGGACGGCAACATTGATCGCACTGGTGATTTTTGTCATCTGGGCACTCGCTACATGGTTGCTGAACTAAAAGTTTTTTTATCACGCTTAAACTGTTGGTGTTGTGGTAGATAACACCAGTTTTGGCGTCGCGCTCTAAATTTTTTCAGAAAAAAGTTTGCAAAAATGCTTGCCAGTTCAAAAAATGGCAGTATCTTTGCACCGCTGAAAACGAAAAACTGGTCCCTTAGCTCAATTGAATAGAGCGTTTGACTACGGATCAAAAGGTTACAGGTTTGAATCCTGTAGGGATCACAAGAAGAAAGCGCAATCGCTGAGAAATCAGTTGGTTGCGTTTCTTTTTTAGAATCATCGTCACTGTTTGTCGTCACGCATAGCTGTGCATACCGCCGAGGATGAAGTTTACACCAAAGTAAGTGATTAACACACTCAGGAAGGCGATGATGCAGTAGGCGTGGAAAAACATCGGCCTGCGGAACAGGGGCAATGACTGGCCGTGCAGCGGCAGGGCGTAGATGATGAGGGTAATCAGGGCCCACACCTCTTTGGGGTCCCAACTCCAGTAGGACCCCCAGGACACGTTGGCCCACACGGCACCGATGAACACGCCCACGGTGAGCAGGAAGACGGCCGGATAGAGAATCACTTGTCCCACTATGTGCAGCCGCTCTACCACCTCCTGATTCCCACGCAGGGCAAGTGCCATCACCCCACCGAGCATGAGGAAGGCCAGCAGGGCATAGGCTATCATGATGACCGCGACGTGGATGCTCAGCAGTGGCGACACGAGCACTGGCATGAGTTGGGTAATCTGCGGATTGCTCTCACCGAAGGAGGCCACCATCAGCGCCAGACCCGCCGTGAGTATGCCGAACGGCAACACGAGCATCGACTTTCTTGCCGTGAGCAGTGTGATGGCGGCTGCAGCCCATGCCATGAACTGCATCGTCTCGAATCCATTGCTCATGGGCACGTGGCCGCTGATTATCCATCTCAGGATGAGCGCCATGGTGAGGTAGGCCAGCGAGAGGATAATGACCACCGCCTGACGTGAGTGGCTCCCTCCGGGGGCCAATTAGGATAGCGTCTCTTTCACCAAGCCACGAGGACCTACGGCCCTCGCGCCATGGTGTTATTGCAATTCAAGGCCTACTGGCCTTGTGCAGACCTTCGGCCTGCATTTCCCGCATTATGCCGGCCGCCCTAATTATGGTCTTTATTGATCGCTGAGAATATACACTGCTTTTCTCTTAATGGTGATCCAATTCATTAACAGTGATGGACATATCTTCCATATTGAATGTCATGATGACAGGCGGGTCAAATGCGGTGGATAAAACACTAACCGATTTCATCTCAAAGAGGTCGCGCGCATAGAGCAATGCATTACAGATATCAGTGGGAGTGAAAAACGGATTGTCTACAGTGTGTGAATGTATCACTTCCACGGCATGCGTATTTTCGCCTGTCTGTCTGATGTCAATAGGTATGTAAGAATGATGGAAACGATGGAATTCTATCAAGTTGCTATCGATGTCAATATCCACATAATAATCGTTCCCGAATGGTATCACCCCATTGAGGGTAGTCCCCTGCAGCAGATACGCTCTGAGTTTATCTGTGCTAAGCCAAATCAAGTCAATATTTATCGACCCATCTTGAATGGTATAGATGCTGTCACCATAGGTCTCTATGATGCGGTTAATCATTTCGGATCTAAAGTGAACGGCATCTTTGTCATCTTCGGTCATAGGTCGCACAGTATTGTCCCATGACAGACTAAAATCATTAAGGTCAAGAGTGCAACTGAACACCACACTATCTTTTCGGCAATAAAAATGGGTGAGTTTGCTGTTGCCATCCAGTTGCGCTGCCGAACCACGTATACTCGACAAATCTACTGAAGCATGCTCAGCAAGCAGGTCAGATGCCATCCATGATAATTTCTCGTAGGTGTAAAGTCGCAGGCCTTCTTGCAAGATGCTGTCATTGATGGTTGCCAGTTCGTCTTGACTGGGCAACTTGCTGGCTGCTGTCCGATCGGGTTGAGCCACACAAAGCATCGGCAACAGCAGAAAGAGTGATAATAAATGCTTCATAATGTATCGTGGTGTATTTAGATGTCTTTGTTTTCGGTTGATTCGTCGTCGCGGATGTAGATGTTCCAATGGCGGGAAATCCACTCGATATAGCGGGTCTCGATGTTCTGGCCGAATCCCAGATCAAACGCTTTCTCGAAATAGTATTCTTTGGGCCATCCGTTCAAGAAAAACCCGTAATACTCTTTGACAATGACTTCAGCGCCATTGGGCTTCGCGATTTTTAGCGAATCAACAATCTGGTCACGCACCGCTTCCAGGCTGTCATTGGCCATGTCGCTCACGATCATTGACAGCGCGCCGAAGCCAAGGTCCATAACGTCCTCGACAGGAATTGTCGTAGTTGATAGTGTTGAGATGGCATAATCGCCGTCGAAATCATCCTCCTCGTCCTCGATGGTGGTGTAGCCTATCCTGGCGGATATGTGCTGGGGGTAACCTTGTTCCTCGGTATCTACTTCCTTGTCGCCGAGGTCAAACGTGGAGCCGTGCAGCCCGAAGAGGTTCTCCAATTCCTCGTATGAGTTGCGGATGCCCTCCTCGGTTGAGAAATGGAGCAACAGGATGTTTTCCAACGACTTTCGGGGCATGATGCTATCCATATCCGGGATGGTCGCGTACAGCGTGTCGCATGTGGCCTTTACACCCTTCTTGAGTTGGTCACGTATCTCGCGCCAGTTGGTGATGCTTTTGAGCAATCCCAACTCATCGGTTGTGAACTCGCACACGACCGACTGCATCAACTGGCTCATGGCATTAGTCATCAGACTGGTGACCGTGTCGGCATCATGGAGGGTGAAGCTCAGCGGAATGTACTTCATCTTGTAACCGTCGCTTGTCGAGTCAGTCACCACTATCATGAATTCTTCCACATAGGACTCGCTGACCGTCGTATCGTTCCCTTGAATTTTGTATTTGTTATGCGTCTGCCTATAGGTCATCGTGTCGTTCTTGCAGAAGTAACCCACCACCGCAATCTCGTTTCCGGGCTCCTCTTGGCTTAACATCAGGTTCTGTGACCAGGCAGTCATGGCCAAGCAGGCCAGATACATGAATAAGTAAATCCTTTTCATCTCTCTAAATCAAGATTAATCGTTCGTCAATACGGATATTTCGCTGTCCGCAAAGTTATTGACAATTACCGAAACCTGCAATAGGTTGCAGGCCATGTTGAGTGTTGAAGATTACTATAATGAAGCGCAACCGACTGTAAACAAGTCGGTTGCGCTTCATTGTTTATACGTTGTCGGCAGGAGTGAAGGCGTTACAGTTCGCGGATAGTGATGCCAAAGCCGCCAGAGCGTGCCATACGCAGCTTCATGACGGTCTTGGCGGTAACCTTCTTGCGTGTGATGGTGTAGGCCTGCGGGTTGGTCTCGTAATCGGCGTCCTTGGCGTCGGCATAGATGGTAGCTTCATACTTCACGCCGGGTTTGAGGAAGTCGAGCTTGAAGGAGACCTCGCGTGCATCCTCGCCGTTGATGCCGCCCACATACCACACATCGCGGGGCTTGGTATTCTTGAGGTCGGCAGCGGTGGCTCCGTCGGGCAGCGCATAGATGAACTTGGTGGCACCGTTTACCACGTCTTTCTTGCCGTCGGGCAGCTTGGCGACGCCCTCCGAGGCCTTGTTGACGGTGGACAGCTTGGGATGACGTGCGGTGACCATATACTCACCGGGCTCGGCCATCAGGTAGATGCTCTTGTCCCAATCCACGGCCACGTCCTTGATGAATTGGAAGGCATCCATGAAGCGGGCATAGTTCTCGGGCAGGTCGGCAGCCATCTGCAGCGGTGAGTAGAAGGTGACATAGAGTCCCAACTGGTTGCAGATGGTGTGGCGCATCTTGTCGGCCCAACCGCTGACCTTTTCCAGGTCCATCTCAAAGATGCCGGGGGTGAAGTCCATCGGTCCTCCCTGCAAGCGGGTAAAGGGATAGACTGCGGTCTGGCCAGGGTCGATGCCGGCACGGAACTCGTTGCCCATGGCGCTCTCGTTGCCGATCATGTTGGGCCAGGTGCGGCACAGGCCCGTGGGACGCACGGCCTCGTGGGCATTGACCATGATGTGGTGCTTGGCGGCCTCGGTGATGGCATAGTGGTAGTGGTTAATCAGCGGCTGGCTGTAGTGGTACTCGCCATAGGGGATGATCCTGCCCACGTAGCCGCTCTTGACGGCATCATAGCCGTACTTGTTCATCAAGTCGTAGGCCTGTTCCATCCAGCGCTCATAGTTGACCGTCGACGAGGAACTCTCGTGGTGCATGATCAGGCGGATGCCCCGCTGGTGGGCATAGGCGTTGAGGGCGGGTAGGTCAAAGTCGGGGTAGGGGGTGATGAAGTCAAAGACGAAGTCCTTCTGCTTGCCGAACCAGTCTTCCCAGCCTTCGTTCCAGCCCTCTATGAGCAGGGCGTCAAAGCCGTTCTCGGCGGCAAAGTCGATGTAGCGGCGCACGTTCTCGTTGTTGGCACCATGCTTGCCGTGGGGCTTGGAGTGGGCATAGTCGGTTTTTCCCAACTGCACCGAGGGGTAGTCATTGGTGTAGGACCACTGGCTCTTGCCGCTGATCATTTCCCACCACACGCCCATGTACTTGGTAGGGTGAATCCATGACACGTCCTTGATGGCACAGGGGTCATTCAGGTTGAGCACGAGGCGTGAGGCCAGCACCTCGGTGGCGCTGCGGCACACCATGATGGAGCGCCACGGTGTCTTGCAGGGTGCCTGCATGCGGCCCTTCACGCCCTCGGCATCAGGGGTGAGCCAAGTGCGCAGCACGAAGTTCTTGTCGTCCAGGTCGAGGTTGGTCGTGGGATAGTCCAGCACGGCAGCCTCATGGATGTTGATGTAGAGGCCTTGGTCGGTCTTCATCTGCAATGCAGTCTGGACGCCGGTGGGCGAGAAGGCTGTATTGGGCCAGCCACAGCCCACGCGCGCCTTGGGAGTCAGTTCCCGCACTTGTGACAGTCTGGAACGGGTGGGACGGAACTCCTGGGTGGAGTAGTCACCGGGAATCCACCACGCGATGTGGTCGCCCGTGAGGGCAAACTCTGACAACTCTTCCTTGATCATGAAATAGGTCAAGGCGTTTTCCATGGGAAACTCGTAACGGAAGCCCATGCCGTCGTCAAAGACGCGGAAGCGAATATGCATGGCGACTGGTTTCTCGCCATCCTTTTCTGCAGGCTGCTGCAACTTTACCAGCAGTTCATTGTAGTGGTTGCGGATGGTGGCTTCTTCGCCCCAAACTGGTTCCCACGTCTCGTCGAATGAGGACGTCTGCTTGTCAACGAGGACAAAGTCCTGGTTCAGCATGTGGCCTCCCCTGAGTTCGAAACCTAGTTGTGAGGGCAGAATGACTGCCTGGCCATTGAAGTCAAGCGAATAGTTGGGGACACCGTTCACGAGGGCAAACTTCATGACCAGTTGTCCGTTGGGGCTGGTCACGGTGAGCGCATCAGTCAGTTGGGCGGCACATGTGAAGGCTGTCGCCAGGGCAATGGTCACCGCCATCAGGATTGTTTTGAATGGTCTCGTCATAGTCGTTAATAATTATATTGGTTATTACTTTGTCGTCAGTATCTGTTTAAGGGTCACAGGGCCCATCAGACCCGCACGCAGCAGCGGCGAGTTGGCCTCGTAGAAATCACAAGGCGTGTAGGTGTATTTCTTAGCGCAATCGGGTTGCAGGTCGCCGATGATGCGGTTTACCCATTGATTGGCCACCTTGATTTCAAGAGTGTTATTGCCGATGTTGAGCACATCGGTGATGTCGGCCCGGTAAGGTGACTTCCACAGGGTGCCCACCTCTTTGCCATTGACCTTAACCTGGGCCATGCATCCCACTTCTCCCAGGTCGAGCAGGATGTGCCCTTGCTCGAACTCTGCTCTGGAAACGGTGAAGCTGTTCCTGTATACGGCAGTCCCCGAGTAGTACTTGATGCCGTCGTCGTCCGATTCGGTATAGGAGATGAGTTTCGGGAACACTGTGCTCGCCGGGCCGCCCCATTGCTCATCAAATGAGACAGACCAGGGATTGTCGATTTGCTTCAGCAGTGTTTCCTGTTTGTCGGGAACCGTCTGCCGGAGCACATCAGCCTTACCGTTAAACACGATGAAGAAAGCGTCGCCAGGCATCATGTCGAGGTAGACGAGTGTATGGCCATTTGATATTTCATAGGAAACATCAAGGATGTCACCTGTCTCAGGATTCCACAAGGTGGGCTTGAGCCCGCTCACGCGGAAAGCGACATGGCACTGTCGCTGTTGTTCGGCTCGGTTGTTGAGCCAATATATCTCGCTGTCGGCCGTCGTGCGATGAACATACCTCAAGGCACTCATGTCCTCGGTCTTGATATCGGGGGTGATAGTTCGCAGGGCAATGTCCATCGGTTGCTTTTTTTCGTCGATAATCGGTGCACCTTGTTGCCGCAGGACTTCCAGTTTGTCCAAAACCGCATCTGACATATGATGGCAGCACTTGGACAGGACCATCAGGCTGTATTGGCTGCCAGACGGTGTGACAAAATGCTGTCCGTCGTAGGAAATCAGGTCAAGCAGTGCGTCCTTGTTCAGGTAATCAAAGTTATAACCAGGCGGAATTGCGGGGTGTTCGTGGGCAAACAGACTGGTAATCACGTCGTCCTCACCATAGTAATAGAGCACGTCGGCCACATTCTTGCCCTGTTGCAGCATGAAACTGCTGCGGGCCAGATAATCGGTCCATGCCTTGGCCATCTCGGCCCAAGTCTCGTGCCTGTTGAACCATTGCCCGTAAATCATCAGGCCCAGTCCCGGTTTCTTGTCGTCAAGAGGCTGGTGTGCGCTCTCGTGAATGACAAAACGGTTCATTCCGCACGACATTTCCAAGTCGGCAGTTTCCTTCAGATTGCCTGGATAATAACTATAGGCGCCACCGGTCATGCCATTGGCGGTCATCGATTCGGTGGCAACCCACCGCTTGCCATACAGGTGTGCCACCGATGCCGATTCACGGATGTCACTCTCGGCCATGGCGGCGCTGGAGTTGTCGGCCTTGGCACCCTTGGGAATCGTCCACATGGCCGCCATGGGGATATCGGCCTGGCTCTTGACATTCATGCCGTCGGCCAGATACAGCCTGCCGTTCTCATGCGACTCTAAATAGGTTTCCAGCCCATGCCTGTGGGCAATTTCGGCTGCGTTTTGGTACATGCATTCCTCAATCAGTTCTCCGATGGTCGTCCGCCAGTCAAAAAGGAACTCTTCGCTCTGCTGTGCCGAACCGATGATTTCGCCAGTCAACACAGGTAGCCATGGCAACAGGCTGTAGCCCCGGCGCCGTTCAAATTCTTGAGGCATGTGTGCGCACCAGGTTTCCCAGCCCGCCTCGTAGCTGTCGATGAGCAGGTAATGGATTCCGCGGCTACCCATGAGGCCTCCTGTTGCCTTTTCGTAAGAATTGAGGTAATACTCCATAAAGTGGGTAAAGGCTTCCTTGTCTATCTTGGACACTTCCAGCCCTGTCGCTTCGGGCGATGCGGGATGGTTTTCCTTGCCCGTGAGCGTGTAGCCGAAGCGATAGATTTTCCATTCACCCTTTGGAGCCTTCCATGTCAAGACACTTTGTTCATCCACCATGCTGGTCACGTCGATGACGCCTGTTGTGGGGATTGCCTCGTCAGGATAGCTAGGAGTAATGAATTCCATCATGTCTGATGGCGAGGCAAAGCCGGCTTTTTCCTCGGCATGGTTGATTCTTGATGTGGTGTACAGTTTGAGCTGCGGCGTGATGCCGGGTTTCTTGTCAAATGTGATGCGGAAGAATTTGGCCTGCGTCGGCTCGATATCGATGGTCTGCCAGCCGACACTGCCGTGCGGAATGCCGCAGATGCGCCTGAAGGTGGTGCCGTCGTCGCTCACCTCAAGCCATTTGGCTACAGGTGCGGACTGCGCGGCCCAGATGCTACGGTAATTCCCGTCCTTGATGCTCAGGGCCTTGATGGTGACAGGGCGCTTGAATTGGTATTGTATCCAATAGGAGCTCTGCAACGTGTCGGCGGCCGAGAAAGAGGCACCGAGTTCTTCCATTGTTTTGTCGGCGGGGTTGGCTTTGACCGCCAGGACGCGAATGTCGGCATACCAGCGGTCATCCTTGTTGGGCTCGGGCAGGACGATATGCGCCTGCTTGCCTCCCTTGACCCGCGTCTCGCTCCACACCAGCCGTTTCATTGCCTGCTCGGGTTTTACCCATGGTCCGCCAGTGTTGCTCCAACCAGGGCAGCTGGCAATCGCAACCTCCATGCCCAACGAGTCGGCCATTGAGACGGCAAATCTGAAATGATCCTGCCACTCGGGTGACATATAGGTGAGGCGCTTCTCCACGATGGATTTTCCCCAAAATGCGGCATCAAAGCAATGAATGCCGCCGATGCCCACACGGTTCATCCACTCGATGTCCTTGTTCAGGCCGTCGCGGGTGATATTGCCATTCATCCAGTGCCACCACACACGGGGACGCGCCTGCTGGGGCGGATTCTGAAATCCGTCTCTCAAATCGTTAGCCATCAGCGAACTGGTGATGGCTAGCAGCCAGATGAATAGCAGCTGTCTCATGATGTGCTACAAGCGAGATGTTATCGAAGTTTACGTCTGCCTTTCTTCTCTAGATACTTGATGAGGAATTCTGGGCGGTCGGTCTGAATGATCGATGTACCCAAGTCGAGGATAGGCCCATAGACCTGACCGGGGTCAGAACTGTCAAAGGCCCTGTCGTCGTCATGATTGCCGCACAACGAGCCCCAGATGGTGTTGACCCAGACCTTAGAACCGGCATCCAGCACTTTTCGGGCGGTGTTCCGCACTTGGCTGTCGAGGGTGTTGAAGCACAACTCAAATGCTATGGGTGCTGTCGCATGATTATCCAGATAACTATTGAAAACAGTCATGTCGGAACCTTCAGTGACACTCGCCACGGGCATATACATCATGTTGTGCGGGTGACGTGCCAGTTTTGCCTCCACCTTGCTGCGCGAGTTGCCGCTCTTGATCAGCACTTGATGAGTCATGCCGAGTTCTTCGGTCAAGGCGAGCACTTGGTCGTAATAGTCAAATCCCTGATCCACATTGACCACGATACGGCCTTTACACACTTCCAGAGCTTGGCGCAGGGTGGGAATCTTGAGGCCGGGAATGGCTATGCCGTGTCCGCGCTTCAGGTCAAAAGCGAGCAGTTGGTCGTAGGTGTAATCGCTAATCTTTCCACTGCCGGTTGTCGTGCGGTCCAGTGTCCAGTCGTGGCATAGGACAAGCACGCTGTCACGGGTCATTTTCACGTCGAGTTCCATCATGTCCACACCCATGCGTATGATAGACTCGATGGCGGGGATGGAATTCTCGGGGTAGTTGCGCCAGTCGCCGCGGTGGGCGACAACGACCACATAGCTCGTCGATGGGTCGTGCAATGCTGCGACAATCTTATCGGCCCTGCCTATAGCGTTTGCATGGGTTTGATGGCTAAGCTGGCTGCATGACGCCAGACTCGTGAGCGCCACTACAAGCAGAAAAGAGTAGAATCTTGTTTTTCTCAATGTCAACATCTTGCTTTGAATCCTCTTTTGTTTTCTACAATCTGGAACATCATTATCTTATGATTGGCTTACAAATTTAGAGGATTTTTTTTGATTTTTCACTTTCCGGCACATTTTTTTAATAAAAGTAATCCCCCAGGGCCTTCTTGCCCCAGGGGATTGTGATGATTGAAGCGTTTTTTTTATTTCTTGCGGTGGGCAATCAGGTACTGGCCGATTTGGACGGCGTTGAGGGCAGCGCCTTTCTTGATTTGGTCTCCGCACAGCCAGAAGGTCAGACCGTTGTCGCTGCTGGTATCGACGCGGATGCGGCCCACATAGACGGGATCCTTGCCCGAGCAGTCGATGGGCATGGGATAGCGGTTGCTGCGCGGGTCATCTACGACGACCACGCCGGGTGCCAGTTGCAGGGCTGCGCGGGCCTCCTCGGGGGTGATGGGCTTCTCGCACTCGATCCACACGGCCTCGCTGTGGGCACGCATGACGGGCACTCGCACGCAGGTGGCGCTCACGCGGATGTCGCTGTGCATGATTTTGCAGGTCTCCTTGACCATCTTCATCTCCTCGCGGGTATAGTCGTTGTCCTGGAAGATGTCGATGTGGGGAATGACATTGTAGGCCAACTCGTGCTGGAAATGGCGCACGGTCAGTTCTTCCTTGCCCACTGCGATCTCGCTGGTCTGCAACGCAAGCTCATACATTGCTTCCATGCCGGCACCGCTGGCGGCCTGATAGGTGGCAACCTGCACATTCTTGATGTGCGAGAGGTCGTCGAGCGGCTTGAGGGCGACCACCATGATGATGGTCGAGCAGTTGGGATTGGCGATAATATTGCGTGGCGTGTTCAGGGCATCCTCGCCATTGACCTCGGGCACTACCAGGGGCACGTCGTCGTCCATGCGGAATGCACTGCTGTTGTCAATCATGATGCAGCCGTGCTTGGTGATGGTCGGGGCAAACTCGCGGGCGGGGCCTGCACCCATGGCAACGAATGCGATGTCGATATCCTTGAAGTCATCGTTGTGCTGCAGTAGCTTGACCACATGGTCCTTGCCACGGAAGGTGAAAATGCGTCCGGCACTGCGTTCCGAGCCGAACAACACAAGTTCAGTAACGGGAAAATTCTGTTCATCGAGGACACGCATGAATTCCTGTCCAACAGCGCCGCTGGCGCCAACAATCGCAACCTTCATTAGTTTTTAATAATTTTTGATTTATACTCTTTAGTTCTTTGGTCGTCTGTCATTAGGGTTGTCACGGCCCGTCAGACTTTACGCATTTTTTGTTTTGTGCAAATCGCGTGCCAATTGTTCAGCCCTGGATGTGGGTGCCCTTGTCGGTTTTACCCAGTTGTGACGGGCAAGTGATGTACACATCTTTCACGCCATGGTCCAGTGCACTGAAGGCATTATCCAGTTTGTTGACAAACCAGTCCTTCATGATGTCCATGTCGCGCATGGCCTTGTACTGGGTGCGCCTCAGGTTGGCAATCACGCTGTCAGGGTCATGCACGTTGAGCAGCACGCCCTTTTTCTCAAAGCAGTAGATGAGTGTGATGTCAAAACGCAATGCCAGGGCGCGGGCAATCTCGGCGGCCATGGCGTCGGTCTCGTTGAATAACAGGTTGCCGCGTCCGTCATGGGTGATGGGGGCAAGAACTGGAACGATGCCATTGTCCAGCAATCGGGCAATGCCCTCGGTGTTGACGTGGCGCACTTGTCCCGTGTCGCCCAATTTGCCGTCGGGCAGCTTGACGCTGGTGACAAGGTTCATGTCGGCTCCTGTCACGCCCAGGGCATTGACTTTGTTGCCTTGCAGCAGCGAGACGAACAGGCGGCTTACCAGTCCACCATAGACCATGGTGAGCAATTTGAGCGTGCCAGCATCCACAACGGGACGGTCATCGATGAGTTTTGTTTTTATTCCCAGCTTGTTACCGACTTCCTGCGCCATCATGTTGCCGCTGAAGATGAGCATTTTCTTGCCCTTGATAGCAGCAAATGCCTTGACAAACGTGCGCAGCTCGTCGGCTTTCTCGACGATTTTGCCGCTTACTTTGACAATGGTAAATTTCTCGTTCATAATCTGTTATGACTTGTCTTTCGTGTAAAATGCTTGTAATGTTCGGCCAGTTTTTTTCAAGCAACTATGACAACATGATTGATAGTAACACCGTTGTCCTTGTTGTTTAGAAAAGCATTACCCCTCGGCAAATTCCATAAGGTATGCCTTGATGAAATCGTCCAGGTCGCCGTCCATCACGCCACCCACGTCGCTGGTCTGGTGGTTGGTACGGTGATCCTTAACGCGGCGGTCGTCAAACACATAGCTGCGAATCTGACTGCCCCATTCGATTTTCTTCTTGCTATCCTCGACCTTGCGCTGTTCTTCGCGTCGGTGTTCCAGTTCCTTGTTGTACAGGATCGAGCGCAGGTTGCGCAAGGCATTCTCGCGGTTCTTGGGCTGGTCTCGGGTCTCGGTGTTCTCGACAAGGATTTCCTCTTCCTCGCCCGTATATGGATCCTTGTACTGGTACCGCACGCGCACGCCCGACTCGACCTTGTTCACGTTCTGGCCGCCAGCACCGCCGCTGCGGAAGGTGTCCCACGAGATCCTGGCAGGGTCTAGGGTGATTTCGATGGTGTCATCGACCAGCGGGGTAACAAAGACCGATGCGAACGAGGTCATGCGTTTGCCCTGTGCATTATAGGGCGAGACGCGCACCAGGCGATGCACACCGTTCTCGCTCTTGAGGTAGCCGTAGGCAAAGTCGCCCTCGATGCTGATGGTGACGCTCTTGATGCCTGCTTCATCACCATCGATGATGTGCTCGATGGCCGTTTTGTAGCCATGGCGTTCGCACCAGCGCAGGTACATACGCATCAACATTGACGCCCAGTCCTGGCTCTCGGTGCCGCCGGCGCCTGAGTTGATTTTCAATATCGCATCCATCTTGTCCTCGTCGTGGCGCAGCATGTTGCGCAGCTCCAGTTTCTCGAGCATGCCAAGGGCTTTGCTGTACAGGGCATCGAGTTCGCTTTCCTCGACCAGCCCCTCCTTGACAAAGTCAAATCCTGTAGTCACCTCGTCAACTGCGAGTTCTACTTCCTCGCAACCGTTAATCCAGTTGCGCAGCGACTTGATTTTCTTCATTTGTGCCTCGGCTGCCTTTTGGTCTTGCCAAAAGTCGGGGACATGGGTTCGCAGTTCTTCTTCCTCAACCTCGATTTTCTTGCCATCGATGTCGAGGTAGCGTTTGAGGTCATCTTTGCGTTGTTGTAATTCCTTGAGTTGTTCTTGTGTGATCATTTATTGTCAATTCGATAAGGAAAACAATAAGTTCAAGTCAGCTTTCCAGTCAGTGGTTTGAGATTATTAACTAGCTGAGGATAATGTAGTTATTGCTTTCTTATTAGTCATTCGGGTTTGTTCTTTCTCTTGCGGTAGTCGGCAGCATACATCGCATCGATGAGAGGACGATAGCGCTTGTTGATGACGGCGCGCTTGATCTTCATCGTGTTGGTCAGCTCTCCGTTCTCCATCGTGAAGGGTTTGGGCAGCAAAACGAATTTCTTGATCTGTTCGTAGGAGGCAAGCCCTTTCTGGTAGTCGTTGATGCGCTCCTCGATCATCTTGTGGATGCCGGGATTGTTGACCAGGTCCTCGATGGTGTGATGCTCGATATGCTTCTTGTCGGCATAGGTTTTCAGTTCCTCAAAGTCGGGAACGATGAGCGCCGACACATACTTGCGACCATCACCGATGACAGCGACTTGTTCGATATATTTGTCTTGCCCGAGCATGGTCTCGAGCACTTGCGGAGCGATATACTTGCCATTGCTGGTCTTGTACAGGTCCTTGAGACGCTCGGTGAGGATGATTTCGCCAGTGGGTGCCATCTCGCCGCAGTCGCCCGTGTGGAACCAGCCATCGGCATCGATGGCCTTGGCCGTCTCCTCGGGTTTGTTATAATAACCTTGCATCACGGTGGGGCCCTTAACCAGGATTTCGTTTTGTTCTCCGATTTTGACCTGGAGGCTGGAAATGGGCATTCCAACGGTGCCAATGGTCCAACCTGGCTCCGTAAAGAAGCTTACCGATGCGTTGGTCTCGCTCAAGCCATAGCCGATGCAGATGTTGATGCCCACAGCGTGGAGAAACTCGGTGATGTTGTCGCTGAGCATGGCTCCGGCAGTGGGGAAGAGTTTGCCGTCGGTCACACCGATGGCTCCCCGCAGCTTGCTAAAGACTTTTTTCTCAAAGTACTGGTATTGTTTCTCGATGAGAGCGGGCGCTTTTTTGCCCAAGCGGGCATATTTCATGTTCCTGGTCTTGCCCACGCGGATGGCCTGCTTGACCATCATACGCACCACGGGCTTGGCATTTTGCAGGTTGTCGTTAATAGCAGTATAGACCTTTTCCCAGAACCGTGGCACACTGCACATGTAGTTGGGCTGCACTTCCTTGACGGCACGCTGGATCTCCTTGGGGTTGTAGTTGATGGCCACACGGATGCCTGTACACAGACACACCATGGTCCATCCCAGTTCAAAGACATGGCTGAACGGTAGGAAACTCAGCGACACATCGGTCTTGTCGTTGATGATGGTGTCAAAGCGCTCGATGTGGGCATCCATGGCCGATGACATGTTGTTGTGGGTGAGCATCACACCCTTGGGTACGCCGGTAGTCCCCGATGTGTAGATGAGGTACATGATATCGGTGGGCACGCCCGCTTGCTTGCGGTTCTCAAGCTCGGTGTGAACGTCCTTGCCCAGTTTGTCGCCAGTCGACAGAAATTCCTGCCATGTAAGGGTCGATTTGTCCTCTTGATCCCGCTTGACGTCGGGGTGCAAGGTGACAATGAACTTGAGAGACGGACAGTCGTTAATAACCTGGCGTGCAATGTTATACTGCCCCTGATCGCCGGCAAAGAGTATCGTTGCGCCCGAGTCGTTGACGATATAGGCCACCTCGTCGCGGCTACTTGTGGCATAGATAGGCACCGGGATGGCGCGGTTATAGAATGCGCCAAAGTGGGAAATGAGCACTTCGGGACAATTCTGTGTGAACAGGCACACGCGCCCCTGCGGCTCAACGCCGCCCATCAGCATTGCCCCTGCGGCCTTGTCAATCTTTTCGGCAAAACCCTGCCATGTGATGGAGGACCAAACCTGGGTCTCATAGTCGCGGAAGCGCAGCGCTTCGCGCTCGCCATACTTGGCGCACTGTTGGGGAATCAGTTCTACAAATCTGTTCATAGGCCATGATGCTTTGGTAACTAATGCGCAAAGTTAATAATAATATGTGAAATATGAACAACCCGAGCCACCGAAAACAAGATTATTTCATGATTTTCTTTTTTTCTTTTATCTTACATTAGGGACCTTGCAGTTGTCTGTGACACGAAGTGCCGTTGGCTACCAGGCAGTGTGTTCGGCAAGTTGATGAGGTCTTCTCGTTACCCCGCTATTCCTAGCCGGTAGTGGGTGAAATAGGGTGTGAGAGGTGTGAAATTGTCTTAGATTTTCTGTGATCGAAGATTGTTATTATATGCTGATTTTTAGTAATTTGCGTTTTCTATTCGGTTAGATTTTTTCTTTGATGGCCGATAGCGCGTTTCTTTTATGATTATCTTTGTGAAAAATAAATTCTCAACTATAGCAATTTAATCAATATGAAACGTTTATTGTCCATATCTATTATGATGATGGTGGCGCTGACTGCCCTATCGGGAGTGTATGAGCCCGTGCTGACAAGTGATAGCGAGGTGTGTGTGTTCTTTGAAGCCAATAGCACGGTCAACGATGCACCCAAGATTTGGGCGTGGGAAGGGAATACCGACGGCCGCAACTATGTGGGCACGAATTGGCCAGGCGCCGCAATGACCTATATGGGTGACACACAAAGCGGCAACAAAATTTACAAGTGGACCTATACGGGAACACTGGCCATGCCCACGGGCTTGATTTTTACATGGAACAGTGAATCTGGCCGTGTGGACGGCACATTTACCAACCACGGTTATTATGTCATGGGGCAGTTGACAAAGATCATCGGTGCGGGCGAGAGCAGCTTCGTGCCCAATCAAAATGTCATTTATGAGCTTGACTTGTATAATTTTACCAGTCAGGGCACTCTGGCTGCCGCACAGCAGCGTCTGGACTACTTGAAGGACTTGGGCATCGACATCATCTGGCTCATGCCCATCCATCCCCGTGGCGTTCAGGGTCGCATTGGCTCGCTTGGCAGCCCATATGCACCGCGCGACTATCATGCAGTGAATAGCGATTTTGGCACTATTGCCGACCTCCAGGCCTTTGTCGCGGCGGCACACCAGCGCGGCATGCAGGTGTGGCTCGACTGGGTGGCCAATCACACAGCCAAGGACAATGTGTGGATCACTCAGCATCGTGACTACTATAACTCGACGCTTACCAGCCCTAACGGCTATGGCGACGTTTATCAGCTCGATTATAGCAAGGAAGCTACTCAGGTAGCTATGATCGAGGCCATGGAATACTGGATTGACCAGGCCGACATAGACGGATTCCGCTGTGACTACATCAGCAGCAACACCATCCCCACCGCCTTCTGGACCCGTGCCATCCAGGCACTGAAAGAATACAAGCCCGGTAAGACTATCACCATGCTGGGCGAGGGCGATATGGCCAATAGCGTGCAGCGCCTGCTGGTGTGCGGATGGGACTATGACTACGCCTGGGGCTTCCAGTCGGCTCTGGTCAACAACAAGACCAACCCCGGCGGCGTGCTCAACCAGTGTCGTAATCTGGTGGGCGACCTGCGCTTTATCGATATCAGCCGCATGGTCTATCTCACCAATCATGACCAGAACTACAATAGTTCCATGTCCACCCAGTATGGCAACAATGCTTATGCTTTCACTGTCTTGACGTTTACCCTCTACGGCATGCCCATGCTCTATAACGGCCAGGAAACGGGCTACCTGATGTTGCGCAAGCTCGACTATTTTAATCGCACCCCCATCAACTGGAATTCGGTCGATAACAATATGTTGAATACCGTCAAGGCCCTTACGGCCCTCAAGCACAGTTGTGATGCTCTCATCGACAATGGTGACCGTGCCAGCGAAGTGTCGTTCCTCAACACGGGCAACAGCAATGTCATGGCCTATACCCGTCATCATAATGACCAGACCGCATTGATTGTGCTCAATCTGGGCTCAAGCACCGTCAGCACGGTGGTGAGTGGTTTGGAAGCAGGTGAGTGGAAACTCGCCATCGACGTTGATAATATTTCGGCTGGCCTCACGGCAATCCCTGTGACATTGAATGCCACCCAGAACTTTTCGCTGCCCGCTGGTGGATATAAGGTGTATTACCGGGGAGAGCCTGCCAGCAGCATTTTGCCCGGCGACGTGAATCTGGACGGCGAGGTGAACATCGCCGATGTGTCGATTTTGATTGACCTGATATTGGGCCGCCCGGCCGATGCGTCGGTGCTGGCTCGAGCCGACGTGAACGGTGATGGAGAAATCAATATCAGTGATGTATCCAGGATAATTGACATCATTCTGTCTTGTTGAAGGTATAGCCCATCTTAATCAGTGCGCTTTTGAGCGGTAACGATTTTTTGATTACATTTGCCGCATGAATGATAGCTGTATAAAACATGGTTTGATGATAGTGCTGCTGGCTTGCATGGCGGCGGTGGCAATGGCTGCGCCGCATCGGGGCGGTTTTGAACGCCTGGACAGCCTGATTGCAGCCCAGCCCCGTCTCGTGGCCGAGAAGGAAGTCCGACTCGCACAGATGAAAGGAGACCTTGACAAGGCGACATCTGATGCCTCACGTTATGCCGTGATGAACAGGCTCTATGAGGAGTATTCTGCCTACCAGTATGATTCTGCCTATCGCTATGTGAGTGAGAGTCTGCGTCTGGCGCGGGCAATGGGCGATAAGGCATTGATAAACGAGAGCCTGTTGAATCTTGCTCACATCTCGTCAACGGCTTGCCTGATGGATAAGGCGCGCTTGACGTTAAGCCAGATTGACACCGCCAGCTTGACACCAGTCCAGTTGCTCTTGTATCATCGCACGTGCACCGACCTGCTTATCTATCAGGCAGAGTACATGCACGGTACCCAGTATGCAGCCGAGTATGTGCAGGAACTGGTGCAACTGCGGCAGGCGATAACCCAGATCAAGGTGCCCAAGGACAACGTCAATTACCTGATCACAGTGGCCGAGTGTGAAGCCGACAACCAGCGTTACGGTCAAGCAATTGACCTGTTGTCAAAACTGATGCCACGTTATCACAGCGGAGAGCGCCTGTACTCCATAATCACCAGCACAATGTCGTTTTATTATTCCCAGTTGGGGAATAAAGACAGCCAGATGCAGTACTTAATCAAGAGTGCCGAGAGTGACTTGGAGGGCTGCATCCGCGAGAACACGTCGTTGAGAGCGATTGCCGACCGCCTGTTTGACGAGGGCGATGTTGACCGCGCTTACCGCTACATGCGTGTGGCGGTGGATGACGCCAACTTTTATGGCACACGCCTGCGCAACATCCAGGCTTCCCGCATCGTGCCCAAAATCCTGAATGCCTATCAGACCAAGCAGGAGCGCAACCACCGCAGCATGATGTTGCTGCTGGTTGCCATTTCGGTCATAGCCCTGATGCTTGTGGGCGGTGTCATTGTCATCTACCAGTTGTTGAAACGATACCGTCGCCTGAACGAGCAGAAGAAGGCCATCAATGAGCAGTTGCGCCAGGTCAACGGCCAGTTGGGCGACACGGTCGAGCAGTTGCATGAGACCAACGGCCTGTTGCGTGAGCGCGAAAAGATCAAGGAAGAGTATATCGCCCGCTTCCTGACCCTGTCAAGCCGCTTTATCGACCGTGGCGAGGAGCAGCGCAAGGCGCTCTATCGCTTGTATCGTGACCGCAAGACCGAGGACCTGGCTCGTGAGTTGAAAAGCACGCACTCGGGTAGTGAGAATGCCCAACTATTCTATGAAAACTTCGACAACGCTTTCCTTAACATTTATCCCACCTTTGTTGATGAGGTGAACAAACTGTTGCAGGATGACGGAAAAATCGAGGTTAAGCAGGGCAAACGCCTCACTACCGAGTCGCGAGTGCTGGCTCTCATCCGCCTTGGCATCAACGATAACCAGAGCATTGCCGCCATCTTGCGGGCCAGCCTGACCACCATCTACACCTACCGTTCCAAACTCAAAGCCCGTGCCCTGAACAAGGACGACTTTGAGGCTCGCATCAAGGCGATTGACTGCTGATCGTTTTAAGGCCGAAGATAGCTATCGCTCGATTTAACGGCATCCACATGTTCCTCTAAATGGGGGACGAGTGGATGCCGATTATTGTGATGGTGAGAAATGGGTTAGATATTTGCCTGGATGCTGTTGTGCTAATGTGTTGATAGATATGGAAATATCGTCTTGGCGGACTTTGATTTTTGTTTGATGAGAAATTGGCCTACGCGCGTACGTTGTAAATTTGCAGTGCTCAACAATTGGCCAAATTTATTCTAACTGCCGATAACCTGATCAACCAATTATAATTCTTAATTTTTAAATCACATGACAATGAAGAAATGTAAAACAGGATTGTTGCAACGTGCACTGATGGTGTGCGCTGCACTGATGCTTGCCATTGGCATTTCGGCGCAGAGCCAGACTGTCACGGGCCACATTGTGGACGAGACGGGCGAGGACCTGATAGGAGCCAGCGTCGCTGTCAAGGGCACATCCAACGGAAGCGTGACGGACTTTGATGGCCGCTTCACCATTGACAATGTTCCTAGCAACGGAACCCTGGTTGTCTCATATATCGGTTTTGAGACCCAGGAAGTGGCTATCAATGGCCAAAGCCATCTCGAGATTATCTTGAATGAAGAGCGCTCGCAGCTCAACGAGGTAGTGGTCGTGGGTTACGGCTCGCTTGCCAAGAAGGAAATCTCGAGTTCGGTCGTGCAGATTGACAAAAAGCAGTTCAACCAGGGAGCTGCGAGCGACCCGCTCGCCCTTGTTGCCGGCAAGGTTGCGGGTCTCAACGTGAGCACAAGCGCTGCAGCCAATCCCAACTCGATGACCGACTTCCAGGTGCGTGGTGCTGGTTCGCTCACCGCATCCAACGGCCCGCTCATCGTCATCGACGGTATTGCCGGCGGTGACCTGCGTAACATCGCTACCCAGGATGTCGAGAGCATCACTGTCCTGAAAGACGCTGGTTCGGCGGCCATCTATGGCACGCGTGGCGCTAACGGCGTCATCCTTGTGACGACCAAGAAGGGTGCCGGCGCTCCTGGCGTGACCACAGTGACCTATGACAGCTATATTGCTGCCAACTTTGCTAAGCCTCACCCCCGCATCCTGACAACCGAAGAGTTCCGCCGCTCACGCCGCGGTCAGGATTACGGAGGCGATACCGACTGGTGGGATGAGATTACGCGCCCCATGAGTTACAACCTCAACCAGTATCTGTCAATCGACAGTTCCACCAAGAACGGTTACTTTGGCGCTTCGGTGAACTATAAGCGCGGTAACGGTCTTGACATCGTGTCGAACCGTGAGGAATACGGTGCCCGCTTTGTGGGCGAGCAGCGAGTGTTGAACAACTTCTTGCAGTTCAATGCCTCGCTGTCGGGCCGCAAGGTGCACGAGAAATGGGGCAACGACGGCTTGTTTGACACTGCGTTGACAATGAATCCCACCATCCCCGTATTTAACGAGGACGGCAGCTACTATCAGCCCAACAGCCCCACTGATATTCACAACCCGGTGAATGACCTGAAAAATAATGTGAGCAATGGCGACCGCATCTACCTGTTGGGTAACGGCGATGTCAAGGTTAACTTGATTCAAAGTGAGCACCACTACCTGAACACCTCGCTGAGCTATGCCTTGCAATACAACGACTTGAAATCCAACTTCTATACCCCTAGTACCTCGAGCGAGAGCTACTGGAACGGCTATGCTGGCCGAGCCAATATCAATTACCAGAAGTGGTGGACCAACCGCCTGGAGTGGCTGGGCAACTACACGCTCACCCTCGATGACCATCAGCTCAAGGCAGTCGTGGGCTACTCATGGGAGCGCACCCGCTGGGAACAAAGTGGTAACGAAAACATGGGCTTCGTCTATGACAGCATGAGCTATCATGGCATCGGCAACGGTACCTACCTGCGCGACGGCAAGGCCAACATGTGGGCAGGCTCGTCAGAATCGACCCTCATTGGCTTCTTTGGCCGCTTGAACTATAATTACCGCGACATGCTGTTCCTTGCCGCGTCGATGCGTCGTGAGGGCAGCACTAAGTTTGGCGTGAACAAGAAGTGGGGTAGTTTCCCCTCGGTTTCACTGGCATGGGAAATCACGCGCACTCCGTTTGCCGAGGGATTGTCGCACACATTCCAGAGCCTCAAGCCTCGTATCTCTTACGGTGTGACGGGCCGCAGCGACTTTAACGCTTATCAGTCGCTCTCGACCTACAGCGGGTATGGCGCCTACTATATTGACGGCGAGTGGATTAACGGCTACGCCCCCTCGGTCAACGCTAATCCTGACCTGGCATGGGAGAAGTCAACCGCCTTTAACGTGGGCGTTGACTTCGTGGCATTTGACAGCCGCCTGCGCGGTAGTGTTGAGTACTATGACCGCCGCTCACAGGATCTGCTCTACAACTACACTGCTCCGCAGCCCCCGTTCATCTACAACTCCATCCTGGTGAATGTGGGTACTACCAAGAACACCGGAGTCGAGGTCGTGCTCGACTATGATGTGCTGACCAAGACCGCGGTCAAGTGGACCACGGGCATCAACTGGAGCATGGGCAAGACCAAGCTCACCAAGCTCTCGAGTGACGTGTATCAGATGAGCTATCTGGACCTGTACCGCAAACCCGGCGTGGGTACCAGCGAGTATTTCTTCCGTGTTGAGGAAGGCGGAACCATCGGCCAGTATTATGGTTTTGAGCACGCCGGCATCGACGATAACGGCTTGCTGATGGTCTATGACAACGATGGCAAGGCTGTGCCTGCCGCCCAGGCCGATCCCGCTTACAAGCGTAATATTGGCAATGGCGCACCCAAGCATTTCCTGTCGTGGACCAATACGCTCACCTGGAAGAATTGGGACTTGAGCACGCTGATGCGTGGAGCCTTTGGCTACAAGATTTTCAACATGCGCCGTTATGGCATGGGCTTGAAGGGTTGTGGCACCGACAACGTGCTGGCCAGCGCCTATACCGACTATGCCGACGTGAATGCAGGCGGTAGCATCATCTCGAGCTACTTCCTGGAGAAGGGTGATTACTTCAAGCTCGACAACGTGACCCTGGGTTATACATTCATGCCCCAGAAGCGCAACCTGCTAGAGAGCCTGCGCGTTTACGTGTCGGCCAAGAATTTGTTTACCCTCACCGGCTACAAGGGCAACGATCCCTCGATTGTCACTTCGACCGGCATTACCCCGGGTATCGACACCAACAGTGCCTATCCACAGGCCTTCCAGTTCACTTTGGGTGTGACCGTGCGTTTCCATTAATCTAAAATAATAGACAAATGATTATGAAAAACTTAAAATATATCATCATAGTACTAGCAGTGAGCGTGTTGGGCCTGTCGTCCTGTACCGACCTCGATGAGAAGGTGAATGACCGTATCGATGCCACTGTATATTACCAGAACGAGGCTAGCGTGAAGGGTGCTTTGGCAGCCATTTACAACCAGACCTCATCGACCCTTGCCGGCGAGAATTTCTTCCATCTGAGCGAATATCCCGCCGACCAGCTCACCTGGCGCGTGTGGAACGGTGGCCAGTGGGGATGGGACGAGGCCATGAAGACGGTGCTCTCGTGGCACAACTGGAATAGCGAGTCCACCATCATCCAGAATGCATGGTCAGGCGCATGGACAGCCGTTGGCCTGGCAAACTTGCTGCTTACTGACTTTGAAAGTCTTGATGCCGAGGCTTTGGGAATGACCCAAGAGAAACTCAACCAGTATGTGGCCGAGGTGCGTACCATACGTGCCTGGAACTATTACTGCCTGTTTGAACTGTGGGGCGGTGCACTGCCCTTGAACGTGACATCTGGCAGTGATGTGCCCGGTACCGCCGATCCCGATTGGGACACCTCTTGCAAGAAGATTTATCAGTTTATTGCCGATGAACTGGATCAAACCTACATGCAGCTCCCCAAGGAGGACGGAAGCCGTGCAACTGTCAATCGCGCCAACCAAGCGATGAACCGTCTGCTCAAGGCCCGCTTGCTGCTCAATGCCGAAGTGTTTATCCATGAGGCTCATTACGATGAGTGCGAGGCACTGTCCAAGCAAATCATCAATGGCGAATTCGGTTCATACCGTCTTGCCGATAATTACCGCGACTTGTACAGCATTGACAATGTGAAGTGCCCTGAGGTCATTTTTGCTCTCGCAGCCGAGGACGGCCAGGGTGCCGCCAATGCTATCAGCAACGTGCGCACGATGGTGGGCATGTGGTATGGCTATGCTGATTACTTCGGCCAGTCCTACGACGGCATCGGTGCTTGGAACTGCGTGTGCCTGGTGCCTAGTTATGACAACTCAGGCACGGTATTGCCCACGGGTGGCAGCGAGGGCGCCAAGTGCTTCCTGGATGCTCCCTATAACGACAAATTGGGTGCTCCCTATGAGCGCTTTGACGACCGCGACATCCGCAAGCAGAATTATGTATATAATGTGACGACCAAGACCCACGGTCCCGGTATGTTCCTCAAGGGCGTGATGCGGTCCAACTTTGGTACCGGCGACATCCTCAAGGCCGATGCCGACCGCGACGGTCAGGATCTGGTCTATGTGGACCAGTTGGGTACCTTCCTGAATCAGGGCCGCACCCTCGAGGTCGTGATGAGCCCCCGATGGGGCGAGACCAACTCGGGTGTCCGTCTGGTCAAGTATCCCCTCTATCCCAACGACGATGCCGGCGGCTTCAAGTCGATTGACGACGTGCAGTTCCGCCTGGCCGAGGCCTACTATAATGTTGCCGAGTGCGAGATGCGCAAGGGTAACAGCAGCGAGGCTCGCAACTATGTTGATGCCGTTCGTCAGCGCTACTTCACCGCGGCTAACCGTGCCGCAGCCCTGTCGGTTCCTGGTCCCGGCTTTACCAGCTTTGATATGGACTGGATGTTGAGCGAGTGGGGCAAGGAGTATCTGGGCGAGGGCAACCGCCGCCGCACCGACCTGCGCCGCTTCGACAAGTTTACTCAGGGCACCTGGTGGTTCTGGGGCCGTGCTACCGAGCCAGGCATCGATTTGCCCGCCAAGCGCAGCACCAAGTATGAGTGGTACCCGCTGCCTCAGTCGGCTTTGTCAGTCAATCCTGGTCTTATCCAGAATCCCAATTATTAATTGTTATCACACATCATAATTAAGATACAGATATGAAAACAAGGAATATATATAGTCTGATTGTGGTGCTCCTGGCCGCCTTGACAGTGATGACCAGTTGCTCCAAGGACGAGGACATCGTTTTTGACCACGAGCGCCAGCAGTTCGAGACGCGTGCCGACCGCATCCTGCTCGAGTTCATCGCCCCCTATGGCACGGCAGTGGACGAGGAAATCTACATCATGGGTGCCTTTAACGGCGACAGCGCGTCGATGGGTAAGGAAGAGTGGAAACTCATGAAGGCTCCTGGCAGTGACATCAAGTGGGGTATCTATCTTGATCCGTCAACCTTTGTGTCGGGCAAGACGCTTGCCAACGGTTTCCGCTTCTACAGTGCTACCCAAGGCACCGAGTTCACCGTCAAGGGTGAAATGGCAAACCACACCGACAATCCCGGCCTGGGCACCTTCACCAACGTGTGGGGTGAACGCTGGGAGAGCTACTACTGGAGCGGTGACGGTCCCGAGATTGAGCATGACGGCTATGTGGTCTATGTGATTGACGAGACAGGATGGAATGCCATCACGCTTTATCAGTGGGGTGATGCTGAAGCATTCGGCGGATGGCCAGGCATGGCTCCTACGGGTACACAGACCATCAACGGACAGCAGTACAAGTACTGGGATATGGGCGAGGCTAATACTGGTCGGAGTCAGCACCTCATCTTCAACAATGCCGGTGAGGGCATCCAGTTGGCAGATTTCGACTACGTCATCAACCACGACCTCTATCTGCGTGTCACCGCGAATGGCGTGGAAGAGATTACGGCAGGCCCTAAGCACGACGGCTTTGCGCTGTTCGTACTCAATGAGTCGAGCCAGACCGACCTTGCCCTCTATGCCTGGGGTGACGCTGAAGCATTCGGCGGATGGCCGGGCATGGCTCCCACGGGCACACAGACCATCAACGGACTGGAGTACACCTACTTTGATTTGGGTGAGGCTAACACTAATCTCAATCTCCACCTGATTCCGAACAACAATAACAATGGCGTACAATGGGAAGGTGACGACCTGTTCTTCACCATCGACCACGATATCTACGTCCGTATCTTCGACGGTGGCTACGAAGTCATCAGCAAAGACTATCAGGGCGGGTGAACCATTCCTGATTCAGTACTCACAGGTGAGATGGTGATTATCGCTGTCGAGAATAGTGTAGGCTATGCCGACCCGCACCTCTATGTTTGGGGTGGCAGAGAAGCATGCGGCGGCTGGCCTGGTGCTGCTCCCATGGGTAGCAAGACCATTGACGATGTGGACTACCTTTATTGGGAATTCACCAGCGCAGGCGAGACCGAGCACCTCATCTTCAACAATAATGGCGGTGGCCCTCAGACGCCTGACTATGACGTCATTCTCGACCGTGATTACTACCTCATGGTGACTGCTGAAGGAGTGACTGCGAAATAACACCCACTTCTAGAAGATTCAGGGCAGAACCTTTACCTGCTTCTACTATTCTGCCCTGATTAATCATCGAGGGAGGCATGACACTCGAAATGCCTCCCTTTTTTAGAAGTAATGTCAGTTTTTTTGAGATGACATGCTGGATAATTCACAGAATATCCGTATATTTGCATTTGTAAATAAAACGATTAACAAATGAAACTCATAATCATATGAAAAGAACACTTTTTTTAGTCTTGATGTTCTTGGTTGTCAGCCTGTTGTCGGTTGCCAAGGACGTGAAGGTGAGTTCGCCTGACGGGGCACTGACGGTGACTATTGGTGTTGACGGGGGCAAGGCTTGGTACCAGGTGATGCGTGGACAAGAGCGCATCATTGATCGCTCGCCGCTGGGCTTTGTGCTAGGCGACGGAGATTTCAAGGACAACTTCAAGATGGGTAAGGTGACGCGTTTGTCGCTCGACGAGACGTGGAGCCAGCCCTGGGGTGAAGATGCCCAGGTGCGCAACCATTACAACGAGTTGCGGGTGCGCCTGCAGGAAAGGAACGGTCACAAGCGTTGTCTGGACGTGGTTTTCCGCGCCTTTGACGACGGCGTGGCCTTCCGCTACGAGTATCCTCGCCAGCCAGGTTTGCAGGACTTTGTCATCATGGACGAGGTGACGCAATTTGCCCTGCCCACCGATGCCCAGGCATGGTCAATTCCCGCTTTGCAGGCCTATTATGAGGGTATCTACACCCGCGAGCCCGTGAGCAAGAAAGGCAACATGTCGGGTCCCATCGCCCTGGAGGTGAACGACTCGCTCTACATGGCCATCATGGAGGCCAACCTGACCGACTACTCGACGATGAATTTGTCTCACGAGGGCACGACGCTCAAGGTGGATCTGGTTCCCTGGAAGAATGGTGACCGCGTGAGGGTGGGGGATACCCGCGTGAGTCCCTGGCGTGCCATCATCATCGGGCGCAAAGCTGCCGACATCCTGTTGTCGCGCATGGCGCTGAACTTGAATGACCCGTGCAAGATCGAGGACACCTCATGGGTAAAGCCGACCAAGTATGTGGGCATCTGGTGGGCCATGCAGAAGCAGCTGTGGACCTGGGCCCAAGGCGACCGTCATGGAGCCACCACGGCCAATGCCAAGCGCTATATCGATTTTGCCGCCCGCCACGGATTTGGCGGTGTGCTGGTCGAGGGTTGGAACTATGGCTGGGACGGTGATTGGGGCCGCTATGGCGACAAGTTCAACTTCACCCAGGCCTATCCCGACTATGACTTGAAGGGGCTTGCCAATTATGCCCGTGAGCGTGGCGTGCGCATCATTGCCCATAATGAGACGGGTGGTGCGGCGCAGAACTATGAGAACCAGATGGAGGATGCCTATCGCTTGTATCATTCGCTGGGCATCAACACGGTCAAGACGGGCTATGTCAATCCGCACTTCTATAACGGAGAGTTGCAGCACTCGCAGTGGGGTATTCGCCACTTCCGCAAGGTCATCGAGACGGCCGCGCGCTACCAGCTGATGATCGTCAACCACGAGGGCGCCATGCCCAGCGGCATCCAGCGCACATGGCCTAACCTTATCGGCACCGAGAGCATGCGTGGCCAGGAGTGGAACGCGTTTGACCGTGCCGGCGGCAATCCGCCTTATCACGAGTGCATCCTGCCGTTCACGCGCGGACTGGGCGGTCCCATGGACTTCACGCCAGGCATCTTCAACTACCATAACGACTCGGTGCCCGGTACACGTCCCCAGACCACGCTGGCTCACCAGCTGGCCGAGTACATCGTTATATATAGCCCGGGACACATGGCTGCCGATCAGATTGAGAATTATGAACATCAACCTGCCTTTAAGTTCATCGAGGAGGTGCCCACCAACTGGGAACGCACCCTGGTGCCGCATGCGGCAATGGGCAAGTATGTAGTTTATGCCCGTCAGGAGCGCGGAACCGATAACTGGTATATAGGTGGCGTGACCGACGATCAGCCCCGTGATTTCAGTCTGCCACTCGATTTTTTGACCGATGGCACCCGTTACCAGGCCATCGTCTATGAGGACGGGCCAGATGCCGATTACCGCACCAATCCTTATCCCATGACCATCCGTCGCCTGGAAGTGGACCGCAGCACTGTCCTGAACCTGCATCTGGCTTCTGGCGGTGGCGTGGCCATCCAGCTACTGGCTCATTAATGCCAAAATATTACCCATTAAGGGTGAAAATAGACATTTTCTTGTCATCCCACGATGCCGGGTCTCTGTGAAGAGGCTCGGTTTTTCCTTAAAAAAGCAGGTCAAGAAGGAAAAAAAATGCTTTTTTGTTAAAAAAAGTGCATTTTGTTCAAAAAGATATTATCTTTGCAGCGTGTGTCCATATTAAGGACCGCAAAACATTTGGATAATTTGCTCACTTGCTATCGAATCACCACCTCGAATCGTGACGAGCAAAATATAATACTCATTGAGCCGTGTGCCTCCAATAAAGATGATAGAAGGCGCAGATGTACCAATAGAGTTTTGCGGCTTGTGGTGAGCCTGAGAGCGGATTGCGGAAGTCTGCGCTTTTTCTACTCCTATGAAGAATCGCGCTGCTTTCCAACTGAAGATGAATGAAAAGTCACACATGTGTGGCAATAAAAACTAGATAAAGAATAGGGATGTACAGAGAGAGAGGTATAAAAACGGCCCGTAGAGGCCAGGCTAACTATTACATGCAGGCACAAGCCAGATGGGATGGTGTGCCAGGTTGCCGCTTTGTGTCCCTTGTTACCGCGACAAAAATCAGTAAGCAGAGCGCACTTGCTGTTACACATTACCTTAGAGATAATCAACATCAATCCCCCGGCAGGCCCAGGTATGCGCTCGCCTGAACCTGACGGTGGATTAACTTAATTGTTTACTGTATGAAGAGACTTTTATCAACTCTCATGGTGCTATGCCTCATCAGTGTGAGTGCATGGGCCAACAAGACCGTTAGTGGTAAGGTCGTCAGTGCCAGTGACAATGAGCCGTTGATCGGTGCCACCGTGCAGGCCATCGGCTCATCTCAAGGCACCGCCACCGACCTTGACGGTCAATTCACAGTAACCGTCAACGACAACGTGACGCAACTCAGGATCAGTTGCGTGGGTTACAAGTCGCAAGTCGTTGCGGTAACGAGTTATGTAACAGTTGCCCTTGAGGAGGACAACACCACGCTCGACGAGGTGGTGGTGACCGCCATGGGTATTAAACGTGAGGCTAAGGCACTGGGTGTTTCGGCTACCCCCATCAAGGGTGACGTGATTGCCCAGGCCCGCACCAACGATGTCATGTCGAGCCTTGCCGGTAAGGTGGCTGGTGTGCAGATTGGTGAAACATCTTCCGACCCTGGTACTTCCAAGTCGGTTATCATCCGTGGTGTGAGCTCGTTGTCGGGCAGCAACCAGCCGCTGTATGTGGTTGATGGTGTGCCCCTGAACAACAGCGCTACCTATAGCGGTGATGGCCTGAACGCAGGTTATGACTTTGGTAACGGTGCGAGTGCGGTGAACCCCAACGATGTTGAGAGCATGACCATCTTGAAGGGTGCTGCCGCTACCGCCCTGTATGGTAGCCGTGCCGGCGCCGGTGTTATCCTGATTACCACCAAGAAGGGTTCCAAGCAGAGCCGCGGTGTGGGCATCGAGTACAACGGTGGCCTGCAGTGGGAGTCGGTGATGCGTCTGCCGCAGATGCAGAACCAGTTCGGTATGGGTTGGTATGGCGACCACACCGAGATTGAGAACGGTTCGTGGGGTCCCGCCTTTGACGGCTCCATGCAACTCTATGGCTGGACTTACAACTACAGCCAGAACTGGAAGAGCTACCTTCCCATCAAGAACAACGTGAAGGACTTCTTCGCTACCGGTTTCCGTTACAACAACAGCATCTCGTTCAACGGTGCAACAGACAAGAGCACCTACTTCGTGTCGCTGTCGCAAATCAACGATAACGGTATTATCCCCGAGGATGCCGACACCTACACCAAGTACACGGTATCGGCGCGCGGTAGCCACCGTGAGGGCAACTTCACCTTCAGCACCTCGTTGAACTATGCCTTCCAGCGCAACCACTTCGTGACCACTGGTCAGAAGACGGGTTCGATGTACAATAGCATCATGCAGACCCCGCGCGACATCTCCATCGTCGAGATGAAGGACCTGGACAACCCGTTCAACACCCCGGGTTACTACTACACCCCCTACGGTGTAACCAACCCGTATTACATCATCAACAACTATCAGAACGAGTATGAGCAGGAGCGCTTCTACGGCAACCTGCAGCTCGACTATGCATTCTTGAAATACTTCAACGCTACCTACCGCTTCGGTCTGGACACCAACACGGGCCACCACAACTTTGGTTCGCCCAACATGTCCGCCCTTTTCAAGGATACTCCCAACTGGGATGATGCCTTGGGTACGCTCACCGGTGAAGTATCACAGAGCATTACCCGCCGTCGCGAGATCGACCAGAACTTCATGCTGACCTATGACCAGCAGATTCTGGAAGACTGGCACGTGAATGCACAGCTCGGTTTCAACGGCAACGAGCGCAGCTACAAGTATCTGGGTTCGACCGTGACCAACCTGACCATCCCCATGTGGTACAACCTGAGCAACAGCGCCGAGATTCCCACGACCTCGCAGAGTGAGTGGAAGCGACGTTATCTGGCCGTATTCGGCAGTGCCGAGTTCGCTTGGAAGAACATGGTTTACTTGACCCTGCAGGGCCGTAACGACTGGTCTTCGACCCTTCCTGTGAACAATCGTTCCTACTTCTATCCTGGTGTGAGCCTCTCGTTCCTGTTCAGCGAGTTGCTCAAGCCCGAGCAGCGTGACATCCTGAGCTTCGGTAAGTTCCGTGTCGCTTGGGGTCGCACTGGTAACGATGCCAGCGTTTACATGACCAATTCGGTATTTGCCCAGGCCGCAGCTGCCTCCAGCGGTTTCGGTAACGGTAGCCAATTCCCCTTCACCAAGGTGGGCGTGAACGCATATTCGCTGGGTAACACCCTGGGTAGCCAGGATCTGAGTCCTGAGATGACCACCGAGTTTGAGGTTGGTCTGAACATGGCTTTCTTCCAGAACCGCTTCAGCTTTGATGCTGCCTACTACGATCGTAACACCGACAAGCAGATCTTCTCCTTGAACATGGATCCCGCCACTGGTTACACGGCCCAGAATATGAACCTGGGTAAGATCCGCAACCGTGGTATCGAGCTGTTGGTTAACGTGACTCCCGTCAAGATTGGCGACTTCCAGTGGGACATCAACTGGAACTTCACCAAGAACTGGAGCAAGGTCATCAAGCTTCCTGATGAGCTTGGTGGAATCGCAACCATTTACGGTCTGAGTGGTGGCACGAGCCTCTACGCCATCGAGGGTGAGCCTCTGGGCGTGTTCAAGGCTTATGTTCCCCAGATGACGGAGGATGGCAAGATCATCTGCGACGGCAATGGTCAGCCGCTGGTTAACCCCGAGCAGCAGATTGTCGGCTCGATGAACTACAAGTACCTCATGGGCTTCGGCACCACGTTGAGCTGGAAGGGCATCAGCCTGACTGCCAACCTCGACGTTCGTCATGGTGGTATGCTCTACTCGCGCACCAAGGACATTACCTACTTTACCGGTAATGCAATCCAGACGGCCTTCAACAGCCGCAACCCGTTCATCGTTCCCAACTCGGTACAGCAAATCTTAGATGAGGACGGTAACGTGACTGGTTATACCGAGAACACGACTCCGCTCGACGAGACGGGCATCTTCACCTACTGGGATGCCGGTGGTTCCGACCTGGACCGTGCCTTCCTGGTTGATAAGAGCTACGTGAAACTGCGTAGCGTGATCCTCTCGTGGCAGTTGCCCAACAAGTGGTTTGCCAACTGCTTTATCCAGGGTGTAAATCTGTCGTTCTTCGGTAACAACCTGTTCTTGTGGACTCCCAAGAGCAACACCTTTATCGATCCTGAGACTTCTACCTTCGGTAACGACCTCGAGGGTAACTATGGTGAGTTCTCGGCTAACCCGAGCTCACGCAAGTTTGGTTTCAATGTGCAGGTTAAATTCTAATCAAAAACCGAAACAGACATGAAAAAGATATATTTATTTTTGACTTTTGCAGCAGTGTTGAGCCTGTCGTCGTGCAATCTTGACATCAACGACAACCCCAACTACCCGTCGAGCAGTGATGTGACGCCCGACCTGGTATTCCCTGCTGCCGAGAATGCTGTCGCTGCTGCTGTGGGCGATGCCATGTTCAACTATAGCGGCTTCTTTGCCCAGTACTTTGAGCAGCGTCCCGAGGCCAACCAGTACAATAACGAGGCCGAGCTCAATATTGATGAGTCAACCAACCTGTTCGACCGTTGCTACCGCACGCTCTATGCCGGCGCTCTTGCCGACATCAAGAACGTGATGGACCGCACCGAGAACACGAGTGACCTGTTTGCCTGCACTGTGCTGCGTGCCTATGCTTTCCAGGTTCTCGTTGATAACCTGGATCAGGTGCCCTACACCGAGGCCCTGCAGGGTAGTGCCAACACCAATCCCATTTGGGATAAGGGTGAGGATGTTTACAAGGGTGTTCTCGCCGAGATAGACGCCGCCGAGGCCGCCATGGAGGGTGACCCGATGACGCTCACCGACCCGCTGCTCGGCAAGAGTGTGAGCCAATGGCGTGGCTTTGCCAACGCACTGCGCCTGCGCATGTATCTACGTCTCATCGACGGTGGCATCAATGCCGGCGAGTATCAGTCCAAGGCTCTGGCCCTGGTCAACGCCAACAACTTCTTCACCGGTGATGTGGCTTGGAACGTTTACAGCAACTCCGAGGGTCAGTACAATCCCTGGTATGATGTTGCACGCGCTTTGGGTACCAAGAACCACGTTGCATCCTATCCTATCGTAAGTTACTATTTGGACACCGACGATCCCCGCATCAGCTATGCTATCATGCAGAACGATGCAGGCGAGTATGTAGGCCAGATTCCTGGTGCCAAGACCGTCTATAAGTCATGGGGCGTTGACTGGAAGAACAAGGACGTGAGCGCTATCGACTACACGCCTGCCATGGCAGCTCCCATCTACTTCTTCACCCAGAGTGAGCTCCAGTTCCTCATTGCCGAGACCCAGATGCGCTGGGGCAACAAGGCTGCTGCCAAGGTTGCCTATGAGGCTGGTGTTCGGGCCGACTTCGCTTCGCGTGGCATGAGTGTTGGCTCCTACCTGAATGGTAACCGCGTGAACTGGGATGCCCAGGCCAGCGATGCCAATCGCTTGAACCTGATTTATATGCAGAAGTGGGCTGCCCTGTTCTACCGTGACCACATGGAGGCATGGAGTGAGGTTCGTCGCACCGACGTGCCCGCCACCAGTGTTGCAACAGGAAAGCAGATTTTTGAGGATCCCAGCGTTTACACTCCTGGCCAGATGATTGTTCCCGCTCTGAACTACATCCAGGCTGGTGGCCTGTGCAAGCGTGTGCCTTATCCCAGCACCGCCCGTCAGTTGAACAAGAACACCCCCGAGTCCAAGTTGCTCAGCGACCGTGTCTTCTGGGATGCCAAGTGATGGTGACCTGCGCTAATCAATAAAAACATCTATTTTTTAAACGAAGAATTATGAAGAAAATATATTTATTTGGTTTAGTGGTACTTGGGATGCTGGCGTTCTCATCTTGCAACGATGACAATGACGAGCTCACCAACTCACGCTTGACCTATTATGCTAACCTGCAAATGCAGGGAGATGAATTCATGATTGTTCCCGTGGGCACTGCCTATGTCGATCCCGGCTGCACGGGAACGCTCTATGACGAGGCTACTGGTGAGAACAAGGATATCACCAGCCAAATCGTGGTGGGCGGTGACGAGGTTGATCCTAATACCATGGGATTCTATTATGTCACCTATACCGCTGCTGGTAGCGATGGTTTCACATCAACTGTTACCCGAACGGTTTGCGTCTGCGACCCGACCGTTTCACTGGATATCTCGGGTTCATATAACACCGATATGAATGCTTCCATGTATTATGGAAAGGTCAGTGGTGTGGTTGATTGGTATCCGTTTGCTGTGTTTGCCGCCGGCTATGGCTACACCACACAGTGTACAGGTATCACCTTTAAGAGACTGGCTCCTGGCTTCTTCCAGGTAAGCGACCTTTTAGGTGGTTGGTATGATCAGGTTCGTGGATTTGGTGTGAACTATAGCGGTGCAATCGGCTGCATGACTGGCTACGTCAGTGTGGACAACGATGGCAACATCGAGCTCATCAGCAGTTATATTGGTGCGTGGGGCGACAGCTTGGATTATATCGAGGATGGCAAGTATGATGCTGAGACTGGTACAATTAGCTACTTCGCTTCTTATGCCGGCAGTGCCGTTGTCATGACTGTTGTTCTTCACAAGCAATAACAAATAATCTCTTTAAATTGAATAAGATTATGAAGAAATATTTTTCAATTTTTACGATGGCGCTCGTGATGGGTCTGGGTTTTGCTTCGTGCAGCGTTGAGACCGACGAGCCCGCCGGCGGAACGGCTGTGGAGAAGATGGCCGGTCACTGGATGGTTGACATTGATGCTGTCGACGACAATGGGAAACCCATTGAAGGTGGCGTTCATTACTTTGGATATGATGAAGAAAGAATTCCTCTCTTCACGTACAACACCGCCGACAATTCTGACACAAAGATGTGGATTGATGACAATGGCTGGTTTGATGTGGGTGGATATTATGGCAATCCCAATTATCCCGACTATTCATTCAAGAATCTTGTGTCTATCGACTTGAACAACCTTACCTTCCATTCGGACAATGCTGAGAACCTCTCTGGCGATTTCGGTATCACCATCGAAGATGGAAAGATCCTCAAGGGTGCTGGCAAGCAGAAAAACGGTTCGCCTGTCGACTCCATCGTTTTCTACGTGAAGTATACCGACGATCCCTGGTATCCTGATGATGGTTATGCTAAATACAAGGTTAGCGGTGTCCGTTATGTAGGTTTCTAAAGAAAAGGTTAATCAATCACTCACGTGATTGAATACCAAAATTGAGAAGAGGGTGTGTCATATTTTTGGCACATCCTCTATGTTTGTCATGCCGTGATGAACGCTATGCCGGATTCTAAAACGGATCTTATCGTGCATTAGGCACGTCAATTAATTGTTCGAGAGGGTATGTCTTGCGGCATACCCTCTCGTGTTTTACCCATGCTTTGTAGCAAGACTATTGATACTGATAATCTGCTTGGCAAGGTGGTATTTTTTTAATGAATTTGTTAAATTATTTGTAAAAATGCTTTAATTTTGCTGAAAGTTACGTATGAACTGTGACATTTAGGTACATTATTTGCTTAATTCGCTCTCGAATCACCACTTCGACAAGTAGCATTATCTAAGCAAATTGTTATGGCCTGCTGGCTAGCCTGCCCTGTTGTGGGTAGCAATCGCTGCAGGGCATTGGCTATTGTGATGATTGAGAGAGCGTGTGTCTTTAGGGACCTGCGCTTTTATTTTTTGTGCAAAGCAGGCCGATGGCAAGTAAATAGATGTCCAGGCCAAAATATAAGGAAACAAAACCGCCCGCCTGTAAAAAGGCGGGTCGGTGATGTGCCTGAATCTGATACCGTCTTATTATTTTGATACAATAGTGAACGGGCTTCTCCAGCAGTGATGCAGCAGAAGTCCATTTTCTGTCTTTGACGTGTGAATCCTTGTATCGATCAGGACTTGCCAGTCATGATGTTGAGCACCATGTGGTCGGTGGCGCACATGGCGTCGGTACCGATGACGGTGAGGTTGCGTATCGAGCGGTCCACGTCGTCGTCGATGATGCCCTCGGCACTGGTGACGTGGCGGCCTTCCATGGCGAGTACAGCCGATAGCAGGGCGGTCGAGACACCCGAACTGATCTTGAGGGCGCAGCTGGGTTTTGCACCGTCGCAAATCATGCCCGTGAGGTTGGCAATCATGTTCTGCACCGCATAGCAGATGCGGTCATAGTCGCCACCCATCAGGTAGGTGATGCCGCAGCTGCTGCCGATGGATGCCACCACGCAGCCGCACAGGGCGCTCAGTTTGCCCAGGCTCTGCTTGATGTAGATGGCCGTCAGGTGACTCAAGGTGAGGGCACGGATAACCTCTTCCTCGGTATTCTCGTTCTCGATAGCATAGACGGCCACGGGATTGGTGGCGCAGATGCCCTGGTTGCCCGAGCCGCTGTTGCTCATCACGGGGATGAGGGCACCGCCCATGCGGGCATCGGTGGCCAGCGCGGTCTTGGACAGGATGCGCGAGAAGATGGTGTTGCCAAAGATGCCGTGGCTCAGCGGCCTGTCCATGGTCTTGCCCAGGCAGTGGCCGTAGTTGCCTTTGAGCGACTCCTGGGCAGCCTTGAGATTGTAGTCGCGGGTAGCGAGGATGAAGCGGATCTCTTCTACGGGCGCCTGCATGGCAAAGTCATAGACCAGGCGCAGGTTGAGCACGATGTCACCATCGTCACCGTCGCTGCAGTGGCCCGCCTGGTCGTCGAGCAGCACCTGGTCGTCGAGGGTGACGCGAACAAAATGGGTGTGTGAGCCCTGGATGATGGCGCTGGAGCGATGGCCACCCGCCTCACACAGAATCTCGACATAGAGTTTGTCGCAGCAATTCTGTTTCAACTGGATGTCGATGCGGCCCTCGTCGATGAATTGCTTGCCCTGCTCAATGGCCTCGGGGCACACGTCCTTGATGACCTCGAGTTGGTACTCGCTCTTGCCGATGAGCGCGCCCAGGGCAATGGCAATGGGCAGGCCGATCATGCCCGTTCCGGGAATGCCCACGCCCATGGCGTTCTTGAGGATGTTGGCACTGAGCAGTGCCGTGATTTTCTCGGGTCTGGTGCCCAGTGCCTCGGTGGCTCGGGCGACACACAGGGCCACAGCCATGGGCTCGGTGCAGCCCACTGCCGGAACCACCTCGCGTTTCATCAGCGCGATAATCTGCTCTCTCGTTTTCTCTTCAATCATTATGTTTTAGTTTTTAGTTGTAAGTTTTAAGTTTTAAGTACAATTACCATCGCCTGAAAAACCGATGAGACAATAGTATTATTACTTACAACTAAAAACTTAGAACTTACAACTCAAATTTATTCTTTAAATTGGGTGAGGCCGCCGTCCAGGAAGTCGAGGAAGGCGGGTACGTCCTCCTTGTAGCTGAACGAGCCGCTCAGGGCGTTGCCCTGCGGGTCCACACACACGTAGAACGGCTGCGTGTTGCTGCCGAACTTGTAGCGCTGCAGGTAGCTCCACTTGTCGCCGATGGTGCGCAGCGTGCGCTTCTCGCCGTTCTCCTCGGTCACCTCGATGGGCTCGGGCAACGGGCGCT
>CAMJZI010000007.1 GCA_946410185.1 uncultured Porphyromonadaceae bacterium | reverse complement strand
GACGGCGAGCCTTGCGGGCCTCGCTGCGCTGCTCATCCTCAAAGATGCGGCTGTGTGACAGGATGATGTGCTTGCTGTCCTTGTTGAAGTCGATCACCTTGAACATCAAGGTCTCGCCCTGCTTGGCAGTGGTACCGTCTTCCTTGGTCAGGTGCTTGGGAGTTGCAAAGCCCTCAACGCCGTAGGGATCCAGACGGATCTGGCCGCCACGCTCGGTGAGCTCGCTGATGGTACCCTCGTGCACGCTGCCACGGGTGAAGATGGTCTCATAGGTCTCCCAAGGATTCTCCTCGAGCTGCTTGTGGCCGAGGCTCAGGCGACGGTTCTCCTTGTCGATGTCGAGAACGACAACGTCGATGGGAGCATCCACCTTAGTGAACTCGCTCGGATGCTTGATCTTCTTGGTCCATGACAGGTCGCTGATGTGGATAAGACCCTCAACGCCCTCTTCCATCTCAACAAAAATGCCGAAGTTGGTGAAGTTGCGAACCTTAGCGGTGTGCTTGCTGCCAACGGGATATTTCACCTCGATGGTGTCCCAAGGATCGTTGGTGAGCTGCTTGATGCCCAGCGACATCTTGCGGTCCTCGCGGTCAAGAGCCAGGATAACGGCCTCAACCTCGTCACCCACCTTCATGAAGTCCTGAGCAGGGCGCAGACGTTGTGACCAGCTCATTTCACTCACGTGGATCAGGCCCTCGACGCCGGGAGCCACCTCAACAAATGCACCGTAGTCGTACATGACGACAACCTTACCCTTGATGTGGTCACCCACCTTGAGGTCGGGATCAAGCGCATCCCAGGGATGGGGCTGCAGCTGCTTCAGACCCAGGGCGATGCGGTTCTTCTCCTCGTTGAAGTCGAGGATAACAACATTCAGCTTCTGCTCGGGTTGAACGATGTCGGCGGGGTTGTTCACGCGGCCCCACGACAAATCGGTGATGTGAATCAGACCGTCCACGCCACCCAGGTCGATGAACACACCATAGTTGGTGATGTTCTTAACGGTACCCTCGAGTACCTGACCCTTCTCGAGCTTGGACATGATTTCTTTCTTCTGCTGTTCGAGCTCGGCCTCGATAAGAGCCTTGTGCGAAACAACAACATTGCGGAAGTCCTGGTTAATCTTCACGATCTTGAACTCCATGGTCTTGTCAACGTAGTCATCATAGTTGCGGATGGGGCGTACGTCGATTTGCGAACCGGGCAGGAAGGCCTCGATGCCAAATACATCGACAATCATACCACCCTTAGTGCGGCACTTGATGTAACCCTTGATGACCTCGTTGTTCTCAAGCGCTTCGTTAACGCGATCCCAGCTCTTGGCGGCGCGAGCCTTGCGGTGCGACAGCACGAGCTGACCCTTCTTGTCCTCGCGGTTCTCTACATACACTTCAACAGTGTCACCCACCTTGAGGTCGGGGTTGTAACGGAATTCGCTAACGGGAATGATGCCGTCCGACTTAGCACCGATGTTAACCACTACCTCGCGCTTGTTAATCGAGATAACAGTACCTTCGGTCACTTCGTTCTCCTGGAACTTGTTCAAGGAGTTGTCGTAGGTTTTTTCCAGTTCCTCAAAAGATTTGTCTCTTTTGGTCTCGCCTTTCTCATAGGCGTCCCAATCAAAATCGGCGATTGGAGAATTTTTTAATTCTTCGCTCATTTAAAAAGTTAATAATAAGTTAGTTAAACAGCCTTTTCGGACACGTTCCCGAAAAGCGCGACTGCAAAGGTACACAAAATTCTTGAGACACAAGCACGAAAGCCACTTTTTTTATTTTTTTCAATTAAATTCGAGGCCACTTTTCCGGGGTAATAAAATTAATTGTTAAAAGTTTGACTGAAAACGATGATTAATTGCTACCTTTGCACAGGAAACAGATTTATGGTTTTTTGTTATGGCTCAATTTAAAGTTTTTTCGGGCACTAACTCCCGTTATCTTGCCAATGAGATAGCCAAAGAACTGGGCGTTGAACTGGGTAAACTCAACATCCAGCACTTTGCCGACGGTGAGTTTGAAGTGTCCTATGAAGAATCGGTGCGTGGTGCCGAGGTTTATCTAATACAATCCACATTTAATAGTAGTGAAAACCTGATGGAGCTGTTGCTCATGATCGATGCGGCCAAGCGCGCCTCGGCCAAGTCGATTGCAGCAGTCATCCCCTATTTTGGCTGGGCTCGACAGGACCGCAAGGACAAGCCTCGCGTATCCATTGCCGCCAAGATGGTTGCCGACCTTCTCAGTGCCATCGGCATTGACCGTCTGATCACGATGGACCTGCATGCCGATCAGATTCAAGGTTTCTTCAATGTACCCGTTGACCACCTTTACGCTTCGTCGGTGTTTGTGCCTTATATCGAGTCGCTGCACCTCGATAATCTGGTAATCGCTTCGCCTGATGTGGGCGGAGCCAAGCGTGCGAACTCCTACTCCAGCTACTTTAACGCGCCTCTCGTGCTGTGCCACAAGCAGCGCCTGCAGGCCAATGTCGTTGCCAACATGACGATCATTGGCGACGTGAAGGACAAGAATGTCATCCTGATTGACGACATGGTGGATACAGCGGGCACGATCTGCAAGGCCGCCAACATCATGAAAGAGGCAGGAGCCAAGAGTGTCCGCGCCTTTGTCTCGCATGCCGTGATGAGTGACCCGGCATCGGAGCGTGTCATGGCCAGCGGCCTCGATGAACTCGTGTTCAGCAACAGCATCCCCTTTGAGCAGGAGAAGTGCCCCAAGGCACACATCCTGAGCATTGCAGGATTGTTTGCCGACACCATCACCCGCGTTCATGACAACCGGTCTATCAGTTCGGCTTACCTTTTGTAACACAACAGTTTTGTAATAGCACATTTAACGTGCAGGAAGAATGTCTTGTTCCTCCTGCATGTTTTTTTTTGAGGGGGGGGTAGCCTAGTGACAGCTGGCCAAAGTAACGTTTTTTATTAATTTTCCATAAATGATGGACAGTGGTTGACAGCAATTCAACGGTTTTTTGTACCTTTGGCACCCAATTTGCTATGACAAAGCTATAACGCCATCCCATTTAATAACAAATGATAGACTTTCTAGACAATATAGATGCCGAAATGAATGACAACAGCGCACATGTCGTACCCATCATCACCGAGATACATGAGGTGGGGGACAGCACTGACATTCAAGATAATAAAGCCGACGATATACCCATCCTGCCGTTGCGCAACATGGTCTTGTTTCCCTCGATGACCATGCCTGTGTCGGTGGGCAGGGAGAAATCCATGCAACTCATCAAAGAGGCCGAAAACGGACACAATTCAATCGCCGTTTTCTGCCAATATGACAGTCAAGTCGAGGATCCTGCCGAACGTGACTTGTACCGCTTTGGCACAATTGCCAACATCATCAAGGTGCTGGAGTTGCCCGATGGTTCGACCAACGTCATCCTGCAGGGACGCTCGGCATGCCAGTTAGAACGGGTGACGCAGGTATCACCCTACCTGCGCGGTTCGGTTACGCTGGTCGAGGACAAACTTCCCCTGGCTGGAGACAAGGAATTTGAGATGTTGATGCAGTCGATTGCCGAGGTCACCATGCGCATGCTGCGCAACATGGGTCCAAACGGACGTGAACTGGCCTTCGCCATGAAGAACATCGACAGTCCCATGTACTTGATGAACTTTCTTGCCACCAACATCGCTTTTGATTCAGACCAGAAGCAGCACATGCTGGAGGAGCGTGACATCAAGAAACGCGCCTACCTGCTATTTGCCCTGTTGTCACGAGAAGAGCAACTGGTGGAGATCAAGGCCAATATCCAGTCACGCACCCGCGAGGAATTGTCCCAGCAACAGCGCGACCACTTCCTGCAGCAACAGATACGTACCATCCAAGAAGAACTGGGTACCGATATCGACGACATTGAGGAGCTGCAAGAGAGAGGCAACCAGATGAAATGGAACGAGGACGTAAAGAAACAGTTCGAAAAAGAGCTGCGCAAACTGGAACGCCTCAACCCCCAGACGCCCGACTACTCGGTACAGTACGCCTACCTCGACAATATGCTCAACCTGCCGTGGGACACCTATACCGAAGACAACTTTGATCTCAAAAAGGTAGAGAAGAAACTCAATGATGACCACTACGGCTTGGAGAAGGTCAAGGACCGCATCCTCGAGCACCTGTCAGTGCTCAAACTGCGTGGCGACCTCAAGGCTCCGATATTGTGCCTCTTCGGTCCTCCGGGTGTGGGCAAGACCTCGCTTGGCAAGTCGATTGCCGACGCGCTGAACCGCGAGTATGCCCGCATTTCGCTGGGTGGCCTGCACGATGAGGCCGAGATACGCGGTCACCGCCGCACCTACATCGGTGCCATGCCCGGCCGCATCATTGCCGCCCTAGCCAAGTGTGGCAGCAACAATCCCGTCATCGTGCTTGACGAGATCGACAAGGTGGGACAGGATTTCAAGGGCGACCCGTCGTCGGCCTTGCTCGAGGTGCTTGACCCCGAGCAGAACGGCCACTTCCACGACAATTATCTTGACGTGGATTATGACCTGTCCAAGATTCTGTTCATCGCTACGGCCAACAGCCTTTCGACCGTCAGCCGTCCACTGCTCGACCGCATGGAGGTTATCGAGATAAGCGGTTACATTCCTGAAGAGAAACTGGAAATTGCCAAGCGCCACCTTGTTCCCAAGGAATTGCGCGAAAACGGTTTCAAGAAGAATGAAATCAAATTTGGCAAACAGGTTCTTCTCAAAATGATTGAAGACTACACGCGCGAGTCGGGCGTTCGTCAATTGGAAAAGAAAATCGCGACCGTGCTGCGCCGTGTGGCCCGTCACAAAGCAAGCGGCGACCCCTACCCCACCAGCATCAAGGTTGAAGACCTGAAGGAATACCTGGGCGCACCCGATTACAGCCGCGACAAGTATGAGGGCAACGAGTTTGCAGGTGTGGTGACAGGCCTGGCATGGACTGCCGTGGGAGGTGAGATTTTGTTTGTGGAATCATCACTGGCGCGCGGCAAGGGTGAGAAACTGACCTTGACAGGCAACCTGGGCGACGTGATGAAGGAATCGGCAGTGATAGCATTACAGTACTTGCGCTCTCACTGCTCGCTGCTGAACATTGACCCAGACTTGTTCGACAAATATAATATCCATATTCATGTGCCCGAGGGCGCTATCCCCAAGGATGGTCCGTCGGCTGGCGTGACAATGGTAACCTCGCTGGCATCGTCGTTCACCCAGCGCAAGGTCAAAGATCATCTAGCCATGACAGGCGAGATTACCCTGCGCGGCAAGGTGCTACCTGTGGGGGGCATCAAGGAGAAAATCCTTGCCGCCAAGCGTGCCGGCATCAAGGATATCATCCTGTGCAATGACAACCGCAAGGACATTGAGGAAATCAACGAAATATACCTCAAGGGATTGACGTTCCACTACGTCAACACCATCAAGGATGTGCTCGATATCGCCCTGCTTCCCGAAAAGGTAAAAGACGCCATTGAACTGTAAACGAACTGCATACTTCATGTAAAACAAAAGGAGGCAACATGAGTTTGTTGTCCCCTTTTGTTTTACGATTTAATACGGTTCAGCCCTCGGGATAGGTGAGATTTTCGGGTTGAATGTTCTTGAGGACTTCGATATAGAATTTGCGGGCTTCCCACTTGGCCATGGGCAGGTTATTGAGCATGTAATTGCCGCAATCGTGGGCGTTGGCACCAGGAATATCGCCCTCAAAGTCGGCCACCCACTGGAAGAGTTCCTGCATCAACGGCACGATATCTCGACTCTCAAGGTCACCTTTAAGCAACAAGTAGTTGCCTGTGCAGCAACCCATAGGACCCCAATAAACCACTTTATCTCCCCATTGGGGGTGATTACGCAGGTAGGTTGCAGCCAGGTGCTCGATGGTGTGCAGAGCGCTCTGGCTCACTGCCGGTTCACGGTTGGGCAACTTCATGCGGATGTCGAACGTCGTCACAACGTCGCCACCAGCAAGGTAATCCTTGCGGGATACATAGATGCCACGCAGCAACTTTGTATGGTCAATCTTGAAACTTGCAATCTTTTCCATAATGTCTTGTATTTTACGTATTTAACAGGATTAACGGGTTAAACGGGATGTGCAATCGATGAAAGCCAACAGCTAACCTAAAGCCGCTTAATGATGTCTTTTAACAGCATGAAGGTCTCTTGGGGCGCATCGGTCCAGAAGTCAAGGTACTGCTTGGTGTTATCGTGGCTGGCACCAGGCGAGTCGCTGATTACACGCAGGGCCAGAAACGGCACCTTGTTCAGATAGCAGACCTGGGAAATGGCTCCCGACTCCATATCAACGGCAAGGGCATCGGGGAAGCTTCCCTTGATGCGTTTGATATCTTCCAGTTTGTCGATAAACTGATCTCCGCTGCATATCAGGCCCTTGTGAATGCCCTCTCGCTCTGGCACAAGATCCAGTAACCGACTGGCGCCTTCAAAATAGAGAGGCAATCCCTGCACCTGTCCCAACTCACTCTCGGGGCCACACCACACATCGTGATAGGCCACACGGGCACCTGCCACCACGTCCATCACATTGACCGACAAGTCGGCACCACCGGCAACGCCGCTGTTAATGACATAGTCAGGCAGAAAAGCATTGATCAATGTCAACGTGCCCATGGCAGCATTGACCTTGCCAATGCCGCATTGCATGGCAATCACATCGTGATGCCCAACCATACCGCGGTAAAACTCAAAACCGCCCATGCGGCTCTCTTCGCTATTCTTGAGCAATGGAAGGAGCAGTTCCAGCTCCTTGTGCATGGCTACGATAATTCCTATCTTCATTGATTTGTTTTTAATATATTTTGCCACAAAATTACTATTTATTCTCGAATTGTACTATTTTTGTCACATGAAACAGTTGATAGACACCCTGCACAACGAGGGGCTAACCCTGGTTATCAAAAGCGACGACGGGAATATTCACCGTTTTACCCAGCGCGGCGTGAAAGATCTGTTGACCCTGGTGACCGCGACTCCCGAGGTTTTACATCATGCCCTTGTTGCCGATAAGGCGGTAGGCAAAGCGGCAGCGGCCTGCATGGTCGTGGGCGGAGTTCAACAAGTCCATGCCGACGTGATGAGTGAACCGGCCCTTGGGCTACTGCAGACCCATGGCGTGAAAGCCCAATATGGTCAACTTGTGGACCATATCATCAACCGCACCGGTACCGACTGGTGCCCGATGGAAAAGTTGAGTCGTGACATTGATGACCCTGTCTCCATCATAGAGAAAATCCAAGAGTTCTTCCGGTCCCATTAAAGGAGATAACTGAAGGAGGCATGAAACGGTTAGAGTTCTGCTTCCTTGAGTTTCTCGGCATTCTCGGCCACGATGAGGTGATCGATGCAATCCTGGATATCGCCATCCATAAAGGCAGGCAGGTTGTAGATCGTGTAGCCGATACGATGGTCGGTGATGCGACCCTGAGGATAGTTGTAGGTGCGGATTTTGGCCGAGCGGTCGCCTGTCGAGACGAGGGTCTTACGGCGTGAGGCGATGTCGTCCATGTACTTCTGGTGCTCGTGGTCATAGATGAACGTGCGCAGGCGCGCCAGAGCCCTCTCCTTGTTCTTGGGCTGGTCGCGGGTCTCGGTACACTCGATGAGAATCTCCTGCTGCTCACCAGTGTTGGGGTTGGTCCACATGTAGCGCAGACGCACACCACTGTTCACCTTGTTCACGTTCTGGCCACCAGCACCGCCGCTGCGAAAGGTGTCCCACTTGATTTCGCCCTCGTTGATGTGCACGTCAAAGGGCTCGGCCTCGGGCAGCACGGCCACACTGGCGGCGCTGGTGTGGACACGTCCCTGAGTTTCGGTGACAGGCACGCGCTGCACGCGGTGCACACCCGACTCATACTTTAATGTGCCATAGACGTTGTCGCCTGTGATGCTGAACACCACCTCCTTGAAGCCGCCCACAGCACCCTCGCTACAACTTGACATCTGCACGTTCCAGCCCTTGGTCTCGCAATAGCGGGTGTACATGCGCGCCAGGTCGCCTGCAAACAGGGCCGCCTCGTCGCCGCCTGTACCGCCACGAATCTCGAGTACCACGTTCTTACTGTCCTCGGGATCCTCCGGGATGAGCAATAGTTTGATTTCCTCTTCCAGTTTTGGAACCTCGGCCTGATTGGCGTCAATTTCTTCACGCGCCATGGTCCTCAGTTCCTCGTCGCTCTCGGTTTCCAGCACTGCCTTGGCTTGCTCGATGTCCTCGAGGAGTTTTCGATAACGGTTGGTAGCGCCCAGCAGGGTTTCCAGGCTCTTGTATTCCTTGGTGAGCTTGACATATCGCCGCTGGTCGGCAATCACGTTAGGGTCGGTGATGAGCGTCCCGATTTCTTCAAACCGGGCATCAAGGCCTTCAAGTCGTTGTAGTAATGCGTTTTCAGCCATATCTAGTTCTTTGTTGTAGTTTTTATTCTTTCAGGGTGGCGGGTGACATATTCCTGGATTCGCTTGGCAAACTTCTTGTCCTTTTTATTCGTTGGATCGGGAGTGAAGTCCATATTCTCGGGAATATCCTTACCCAGGTCCTCGACAAGGTGTGCTCCATGGTGATTAATGAATACCATCAGGGAATCATAGAGGGCATGGGTATTGGCATCGTAGGTGGCCATTGTCAGGGTGTCACCACCGACACTCACCGTCTGATAGTAGCGGCATGAGATGCCGAACTTGTTGAACCGTTCATCAAACTCGATGCGGTAATTCTTGGGCGAACAATGGCTAATGGTGTAAACGGGCACGGCAGGAGCGCCATTTTTATACGTGCCACCAATCCAGCGGGCATAGGCGTGCTCATGACCCTGAAGGACGAGGTCAACGCCGTACTGACGCACCAAGTCATCAAACATCCATCTCTGTATCAGATTGTTGTTACCCTTGATGGAATAGAGCGGGTGATGCAGCACAAGTATTTTCCACTTGGCTTGACTCTTCTCCAGTTGCTCTTCAAGCCACTGGCGCTGGGTCCACAGGTGGAAAAACTCACGGTTACTGTCGAGCACAAAGATCTGAGCCGATCCATAATTCAAGGTATAGACCATGTTGTCCCCGACCTTGGAGTCAAGGAAATAAGAGAACACGAGCGGGAAACGGCGTTCCAGCTTCCTGATAACGCCCTTGAAATAATCGTGATTACCTGTGACATTGAGAAACGGCATACTCTGCGCCACGCTGTCGATGTCTCTAAAAGTCTCGGCCCAATGCTGGTTAGTGGGTCTCTCGGTAAGGTCACCACCACACACGAGAAACTCGACCTGGGGATGACGAGCACAAGCCTCTCGCAGCAAACGGTTTGCCTCACCGCCAATCGTATCCTGGACATCACCGACAAACAAGAACGAGAACCGGCCACGATGAGGTTGATGGGTCTGGAAACAATACCATGGAGATGCCTTCCCGTCGGTGACGGCACGATAGCTGTAACGGGTATCCGGCTTGAGATGGCGCAGGCGGGCCACATAGTAGGCCGCACGTCCACAACGCGATGCAAACACCTCGCCAGTCGCCTCAATGTTTACCGTATCGCTGCCACAAGCCAGTTGCAGGGAGGAGGGATGAATCACGGTGTCGCACTGCCAGCTGATGTTTCGTGACAGTTCATCGCTGTCACCAAAGGTGAGTAAAACGTGTGATGGCCCGGCAAACGGTTGTGCGGGCTCCTCGGGCGGGTTACCGAACCACACGTTCCAGCGCATAGCAACCCACACGCACAGAGCCACAAATATCAGCAGACCTATGATTTTAGTAATTTTTCTTCTTACCGTTTTCATACTTGAGGCAAAAGTACTTCTTTTTAGGCAAATCACCGCCCTATTGTGCTCATTTTTTCGTATTCATTGACCTGTTGAATGCCGCTTGCCGAAAAAAAAGGCAAAATAACCCTCCTGTGAGTTCTTTTTAGTACTTTTGCAAAAAGAACTGCTGATAATCCGAGATGAAACGATCGATACCTTATTTGAATTCAACCGTTCCAGCGTTGCTCTGGAACCTGCTGATTGTCTATTGCGCTTACACCCTGTGCCGCACGATCTTTCTGGTGCTCAACTGGCCTCTTTTTGCTGGAACGCTAACCCTGGGCCACGGGGCGGAATTGTTTGGCGCCGGTCTGCTTTTTGACACGCCTGCCATCCTGTACACCAACGCCATCATCCTGCTGATGTTCCTGCTGCCACTGCACTGGAAGGAGCGCCCAGGGTTTTATCGCGTGGCACGTTGGATCTACACCATCGTGAACAGTATCGCCGTTTACATGAATCTCATGGACTGCGTGTATTTCCCGTTTACCGGAAAGCGAACCACCGCGTCGGTGTTTGCCGAGTTTGGCAATGAGAGCACAGGCGAGATGCTGAAAATTTTTGGAGGCCAGTTCCTGAGCCACTGGTATCTTGTGTTGCTGGCGGCATTGATTACCTGGGCGTTTTGGAAATTGTTCAGGCCAAGCGGGGACAGGACTAACGGAATTTACGAAGGAAACAGGAATTTTAACCTTTCCAGATATTATCTCATTCAGACGATATCGCTGCTGGTTGCCATTCCGTTGTGTATCGGTGCCATTCGAGGCGGTTTCACCAAGGCGACCCGCCCCATCACCATCAGCAACGCCAACCAGTATGTCAATCGTCCTGCCGAGACTGGTATCGTGCTTAACACGCCGTTCTCCATCTTCAGGACACTGAAAAAGACGCCGTTTGTTGTTCCCGATTATATGAGCGAAGATGAGGCGCAGGCCCTCTATACCCCACTCCACCAGCCTGCCGGGGATGGCACTTTCACACCACGCAACGTTGTGGTGCTGATATTAGAAAGTTACAGCAAACAACACATAGGTTTCTATAACAAGACTTTGAGAAATGGCACCTATAAGGGATTCACACCTTTTCTTGACTCGCTCATCACGGTGTCAAAAACATGGCGGTATTCCTATGCCAACGGGCGCAAGAGCATTGAGGGCATGCCATCGGTGCTGTCGTCACTGCCCAACTTTGTCGAGCCGTTATTCTTGACGCCCGCATCGCTCAATGCCATGTCAGGATTAGCGCGTGAACTGGGAGAACACAAGGGCTATACCACGGCCTTTTTCCATGGAGCTCAAAACGGCTCGATGGGCTTTCAGGCCTTTGCCCGCGCTACTGGTTTCCAACGCTACTATGGCCGAACCGAGTATAATGCCGATTCGCGATTTAACGGAGATGAGGATTTTGACGGCACATGGGCTATCTGGGACGAGGAGTTCTTCCAATTCTATGCCCATCAGATGAGCCAAATGCAAGAGCCGTTCATGACAGCGCTGTTCAGCGCATCATCGCACGATCCCTTTGTCGTGCCCGAGAAGTACAAGGGCCGCTTCCCACAGGGAGAACGCCCCTTGCAGCAATGCGTTGCCTATACCGACTATGCCCTGAAACGTTTCTTTGAGACCGCCAGCCGGCAGCCATGGTTCAAAAATACTCTGTTTGTCATCACTGCCGACCATGTGAGCCAGCAGATAGACCCGTTCTACTGCACAACGCTAGGCAACTACTGCGTGCCCATCATCCTCTACGCCCCGGGCGACCCGTCGCTGCATGGCTACGACGAGGAGCGCGTGGTAGAACAGATCGATATCATGCCCACAGTCCTCACTTACCTGCACTATGAGCAGCCCTACATCGCCTTCGGACGCGACATGCTGAGCGGCAACAATGATAACGGCTTTGCACTGCACTGGCTTCCAGAGTCCAGCAGTTACGAATATGTTTGGGGAGATTACGCCCTGCATTTCGACGGCAAGCAGGTCACTTCGGCTTATGCCTTCCGCACCGACTCCACCTTCTCGCACAACGTGCTGCGCTCCATGCCACCCGGCACTCTGGACCGCATGCAGCGGCACATGAAAGCAGTCATCCAGCAGTACATGCAACGCATGACTACCGACAACCTGGTCATCAAGCCAAAGCGAAAACCGAGAAAAACTTAAAAATTGTAGCCGAGGATGCGATAGACTTTGTTCACGATACCCAGACGGTCAATGTCAGGGCGGGTCGAGAAAAAAAGAAAGATCAAGTCGCGCTCGGGAATTTTTCCAGCATAGATAGTGAAACCACCGTTGTCGCCCAAGTGATAGACATGGGTGGGATGCTCCGGCATATCCTGGACAAAGAAACCATATCCATAACCGGTATGGGGCTGGTAACCGTATCCGGCATCTGCCGGAATCTGAATCCACGGCGTGTAAGCCAAGCGCTTGCTGGCAGCCGTCCAAACCTTGTTGTCCCTCAAGGCACGTTCCCAAGCTACAAAATCATTGATTGAGCAATAGAGAGCACCATCGGCCTTGGTGGCAAAGAAACTCTCCTCGCCATAGTCATATTCCTGCCAGTTGCCCTTGCTATCACGCTCATAGCCATGGGCCAGATGCGCGATGTTACGGTCAGGTTCAAAATAGCGGCAGGTCTTCATGCCAGCCTTGGCAAAGACGTTCTCGTGCATATAGGTCTCAAAAGGGATGCCCGTGGCACGCTCCACAATCTGGTAAATAAGTTGGAAGGTGGGATTGATGTACTCATATTGCGTTCCGGGCAGGAAATTCAAGTGGTCGAGCGTACACATATACTGCACCGAATTGACATCGGTACTATAGAGTACAAAGTTGCGGTCGCTGCGAGGCCGCGCATCGGGAATGCCCGAGGTGTGGCTCATAATGTGATGCAAGGTGATGTCCTTGAAAAACGGAGCCTGGAACTCGGGGAAGAACTTAGATAGCGGGTCATCGAGTGACAACACACCCGTTTCGGACAGTTGCATCAACGCCACTGCCGCGAACTGCTTGGAAACCGATGCGATGCAGAAGTTGGTTTCGAAAGATACAGGTTGCCTGGTGACCATGTCGGCAACACCAAAGCAGCGGCTATAAAGTGTATCACCGCCCTGCATGATAAGCACCGCCGCACCAGGCTCTTCGGGATTGCTATATACCTCACCGAACACCTCGTCGATACACCCGGCTAATTCACCACGATTCATATCTTGTGCCTGTATGGTGGTGGCCATTGTCAACAGCACCATCAAGATTAAACTTATTCTATTCATGCCCGCAAAGTTAGTCTTTTTCCAAATAAGTAGCAATAAATAGCCCTCGGATTAAATAAATTGACGTATATTTGCAATCTTCAAATTTCTAAATGAACAACCAACTATTATGAAAAAATTAGTTCTTATGCTGACCGCTGTGTTGAGTTTCATGTCGCTCAACGCTGCAGGCAGTGACCACTTCACGCAATGGGTGAATCCGCTCATCGGTACAGGAGGCCATGGGCACGTGTTCCTGGGAGCCAATGTGCCATTTGGTTATATTCAGCTGGGACCCACTCAGCCCACTCGCGGCTGGGACTGGTGTTCGGGGTATCACACGACCGACTCGGTACTCATCGGCTTTGGCCACCAGCACCTGAGCGGCACTGGAATCGGCGACCTGGGCGATGTGGCACTGCTGCCCGTCACCAACCGTGACCAGCAGCAGGTTATTTTTAAGCACAGCGACGAGATCGTCCGCCCCGGCTATTATGCTATCACCTTGAGAGAAAACGGCAAGCCCTACGTCTATGCTGAGCTTACTGCCACACAGCGCACGGGTATGCACCGCTATACGTTTGCTCCCGAGCTGAAGACAGCCCAACTGATACTGGACCTGCGCCAGGGCATCGGCTGGGACTCACCCAAGCAGGTTAAGATGAAGCAGTTGTCGCCTCGCATGATTGCCGGATACCGTCACTCGATGGGCTGGGCAAGAAACCAAAAGGATTTCTATGTGATGGAATTCTCTCAAGACGTGACACTTGAGAAACTCAAGAATGACACCACAGGTATCATCACTACTGCCAACAATGGCGAGCCCTTGCTCGTCAAGGTGGGGATGTCGGCCGTGAGCATCGAGAATGCCATCGGCAACCTGGCTACCGAGAATCCCGGTTGGGATTTCTACGCCATCATGAAAGGGGCCGACAAGGCATGGAACGATGAACTGGGTAAAGTAGCCATCGAAACCGAGAATAATGACGATCGCACGGTCTTCTACACAGCCCTGTACCACACGATGATTGCCCCATCGGTATTCAATGACGTGTGCGGCGAATACCGGGGTGCCGACGGCGAGGTGCACGAGGGTGATTTCACCAACTATACCACCTTGTCGCTATGGGACACCTACCGTGCTGCCCATCCGCTGCAGACGCTTATCCACCGCGAGAAGCAGCGCGACATGGCCCAAACCTTCCTGCACATTTTTGAGCAGCAAGGCAAGCTCCCCGTGTGGCACTTGATGGGCAACGAAACCGACTGCATGGTGGGTAATCCCGCTGCCCCTGTTCTGGCCGACCTGGTATTGAAAGGATTTGATGTGGACCCCAAGGCCGCCTTGAATGCAATGGCCACCAGCGCCATGCTCGATGAGCGTTCGATGGGACTGCTGAAGAAGTATGGCTACATCCCCTATGATCTGGAGGGAGAAAAAGAGACAGTGGCGCGTGGCCTCGAATATGCCCTTGCCGACTGGTGTATTGCCCGCGTGGCCCAAAAGGTTGGCGACAAGGAGAAGTTTGACTATTTTGATAACCGTAGCAGGTCTTATCAGCACTATTTCGACAAGAAAACCCGCTTCATGCGCGGCAAGGACTCAAAGGGTAACTTCCGCGACACCAAGGACTTTGATCCGCTATCGACCAAGCACCGCAACGACGACTATTGTGAGGGTAATGCCTGGCAATACACCTGGCTCGTACCCCACGACGTGCATGGTCTGGTCAAACTCTTTGGCAGCGAGAAGGCTTTCATCACCAAACTCGACTCATTGTTTATCATTGAGGGAGACTTGGGCGAAGAAGCATCACCCGATGTTTCGGGCCTTATCGGACAATATGCCCATGGCAACGAGCCGAGTCACCACATCCTGTACATGTACAACTATGTGGGGCAGCCCTACAAAGCGGCACGACTCATCCGCCAAGTGCTGCGCGAGCAGTACCGTAACGACGTTGATGGCCTGTCGGGCAACGAGGATGTGGGGCAGATGTCGGCATGGTATGTTTTGTCGTCGATCGGCTTATATCAGGAAGAACCCGCAGGTGGTAAATACATCATCGGCTCGCCGTTGTTCAAGCAGGCCGCTCTCAATGTTGGCGATGGTAAAACATTCACCGTCAAGGCCATCAACAATAGTGACGTGAACATCTATGTGCAAAGCGCAAAGCTCAACGGCAAGACCTACAACAAGAATTATATTGACTACAAAGAAATCGTAGCAGGCGGAATCCTTGAACTTGTCATGGGTCCCAAGCCCAGCAAGTGGGGAACGGGAAAGAATGCACGCCCATAAATTAAAAACATAAGCATTATTTTTCGCTACAGCAGATTTCATAAACTTGGCGCCCTGAGGATTGATCATAGCAACCTCAAGGCGCCAGTTTATATTCGCAAATAGTTTTTAAAAAATGGAGTTTGCGACGTTTTTTAAATAAAAAATGTGATTGATATGTTTTTTTTTGTAGATTTGCTGAGTTTTAATGAACAGAGAAAGACTGTTTCTGAATCTTTTACTACAAGTATATTTTGGGTAAACTAATAATTATCTCAATGAGATCATGAAAAGAATAATCATTACTTTATGCTTGGTTTTAGGGCTGAGCGCGCAAGCTTTTGCCAGTCAAACTGATCCCGTGGATTATGTCAGCACACTGGTTGGTACCGAGTCGAGTTTCGAGTTATCAACGGGTAACACCTACCCTGCAATCGCCATGCCCTGGGGCATGAACTTCTGGGTGCCGCAGACGGGTAAGATGGGCGACGGCTGGCAATACACCTATGGCGCGAAAAAGATACGCGGCTTCAAACAGACGCACCAGCCCAGCCCGTGGATCAATGACTACGGCCAGTTCTCGTTGATGCCCACCGTTGGCGAGCCTGTATTTGACGAGAACAAACGCGCCAGCTGGTTCTCGCACAAAGCCGAAGTGGCCGCACCCTATTACTACCAGGTTTATCTCGCCGACCATGACGTGACAACCGAGATCGCACCTACCGAACGAGCCGCCATCCTACGATTCAGCTTCCCCAAGACAGATCAGGCCAACGTGGTGATTGACGCCTTCGACAAGGGCTCAGAGGTCACCATTCTGCCTGATGCCAGACGCATTGTAGGTTACACTACGCGCAATAGCAGCGGCGTTCCCGAGAACTTCAAGAATTACTTTGTCATTGAATTTGACAAGCCGTTCACCGCCTTTTGCGCCGTGAAAGACAGTATTCTGCTCACGGGAGAGAGGCACAGCCTTTGCAACCATGCAGGAGCTATCGTGACCTTTGACACCCGCAACGTAAATCAGGTCAACGCCCGTGTGGCTTCGTCATTCATCAGCCTTGAGCAAGCCGAGCGCAACTTGGCCGAACTGGGTCATGACAACCTCGAGGCCATCAAGCAGAAAGGCCGCCAGCGCTGGAACGACATACTGGGGCGCATCGAAGTTCAAGATGATAATATCGACCACCTGCGCACCTTCTACTCTTGCCTGTACCGCTCGGTGCTATTTCCCCGCTGTCTCTATGAAATCGACGAAAAGGGGCAGCCTGTTCACTATAGCCCTTTCAATGGCCAGGTGTTGCCTGGGCGAATGTTCACCGACACGGGCTTCTGGGACACCTTCCGTGCCTTGTTCCCGCTAGTCAACCTGATGTACCCCTCGATGGGCAAGCAGATGCAAGAGGGACTAGTGAACACTTGGCTCGAGAGCGGTTTTCTGCCAGAATGGGCCAGTCCAGGACACCGCAACTGCATGGTGGGAAATAACAGCGCCTCGGTGGTGGCCGATGGCTACATGAAGGGCCTTCGCGGATATGACATCGACCAATTGTGGAAAGCTGTCGTTCATGGCACCACAGCCGTGCACCCTGAGGTGAAATCAACGGGCCGTTTGGGCTATGACTATTACAACCAGCTTGGCTATATTCCCTGTGATGCCGGTATCAACGAGAGCGTAGCCAGGACACTGGAGTATGCCTATGACGACTGGTGCATCTACCAACTGGGCAAAGCCCTGGGCAAACCAAAGGAAGAAATCGAGATTTTTGCCAAGCGGGCAATGAATTACCGCAATGTGTTTGACGCTGAGAGCAAACTAATGCGCGGCCGGCTCAAGAACGGGTCCTTCCAATCCCCCTTCAGCCCACTGCAATGGGGCGGAGCGTTTACCGAGGGCAATAGCCTGCACTACACATGGAGTGTATTCCATGACCCTCAAGGCCTCATCAACCTGATGGGAAGCAAGACAGTGTTCTGTCAGATGCTGGACTCGGTGTTTGCCATCCCACCCCTGTTTGATGACAGCTATTATGGATTCACCATCCACGAGATTCGTGAGATGCAGATCATGAACATGGGTAACTATGCCCACGGCAACCAACCCATCCAGCACATGATCTACCTCTACAACTACGGCGGTCAGCCGTGGAAAGCCCAGTACTGGATCCATCAGGTGATGGACCGCCTCTACAGCGCCGCTCCCGACGGTTATTGCGGTGATGAGGATAACGGCCAGACATCGGCCTGGTACGTCTTCTCGGCAATGGGATTCTATCCCGTGTGCCCTGGCAGCAACCAGTATGTGATGGGTTCACCGTACTTTGACAAGATGACGCTTCATCTTGAAAACGGCAAACAGGTGAGCTTGACCTGTGATGGAAACGGTTGTTATATCCAATCAATGACCATCGATGGCAAGTCATACAACCGCAACTATCTGGATCATGAACAAATGTTGCAGGGTGCCGACATCCGCTTTGTCATGAGTGATACCCCCAACACCAAGCGCGGCACCGGCAAGAACGATGTCCCCTACTCTTTCTCCACAGCAAAGTAATCCTTCTTCTTGCCGCTACACTATCGTGTTTTTATAACATTCAACGCCAAGAGACAGACAATAGCGTCTCTCGGCGTTTCTTTTCGATCTGGGCACCGATGGGAGCCTGTTAAGTTCAGGACTATTCCACCAAGGTTCATTCAGGGGTCATGGTCAGGTTGAGGACCTTTGCCGGAGCGATATAGGTAGCCACAAAGTGCCTGATGTCTTCTGTTGTAAAGCCCTGCAGGGTCTTTACATAATCGGTGTCGAAATCGATGCCGAACTTGTCGTAGTACTTCATCATCGACATCCAGTAGGTGTTGTCCTGCTGATCCTCGGCATTGACCTTGCACAGGTATTTCACGACTTTGTCGAGCTGTTCTTGTGTAACCCCGTTGAGAGCGACCTGATTGATATCCTCACTGATGATTTGGCGTGTCTCATCGGCCTTTCCAGCAGTTACCGTGACGTTGAGCGGCATGAAGATGACCGGGGCATCATTGCCATTCTGGTCAGGCACAACACTGCAATGGGTGTCCACATGATAAGTCCATCCACGGTCTTCGCGCAGTTGCTGGCGGAATATAGCCGTGAAAAGCTGCCCTGTCACCTTGGCCAACAGAGCATTGCGCAGATTATAGTCGCACTGTGCAGTCCAGAAGAAATAGACCTTGTCCTGCGGATTCTCCATCTTGCGAGTCCAGCGGGTGTCGATGTGGTGATCATACAAGCGATAACCGATATCACGTGGACTTTCATAGCGTCCATCGACCGAAGCTGGCAGCGAAGCCACATAACGGCCCAACAGCGTCTTGAGCGAATCGGTATCAAAGTCACCGACTATATACAGAGTGATGTCGCTCAATTCAGCAAACCGATCCCGGTAGACCTCAAGCACCCTATTCAGGTCCACCTTGTTCACCTCGTCCCTGCCCAATCGCTCTCCGCCCAGTGGATGGTGGTTGAATACGTTGGCGAACAACGAGTCGGCAAACTCAAACTTGGGGTCGGCCATCTGGTTGGCCATGCGTGAACGCGTATTCTCCAAGTAAGCGTTAAAGGCAGGTTCGTCCTTCTGTGGCGAAGTCAGTTTGAGATACAGTAACTGGAATGCCGTCTCAAGGTCGCCACGGGTAGCCGTACCCTGGAAGCCCTCCTCGGTCTTGCTTACGAATGTGCGCATCGAGACCTCCTTGCCGGCCAGAGCTTTTTTCAAGTCATTGCTCGAGAACTGACCGAAACCCATTGTGGCAGCCACGTTGCCAAACACTTTGAACGAAGGACCGTCTTCGGCACCACGGTAGTTCTGTGACAATCCACCAGGGCCAGCGCCTGCGATAACCACCTCGCCGGGTTTGAGAGCCGTGTGTTTGACCATCGCCTTCATGCCATTGGAGAGTGTCCACAACTCGGCATCAAACACAGGCAAGGGCTCGGTCTTCACAACCTCGCCGGCCTCGGGTTCAATAGTGAGCAAGCGAGAATCAGCCACGCTGTCCACCCAAGCATGCACATCCATCGCCCGACCGGCATGGAAACTGTCAATTAAGGACTGCTTGGTGGGAATGGCAGTTCCAGCCTTCTCAGGAGCATAAGTCATTAACACCACGTTACGATCGGTAGGGCTGACCAAGGTATTAAAATAGCGGTTTACCTCGTCAAGGGTAATGTCGTCGATTTCCTTCATCATCAAGTCACGATAGACCTCGATGGTGGCAATGGGCTCGCCATCCAGATATGTTCTGACAAAGTCCCTGGCCAGAGTGGTATTGCTATAGCGATCACGCTCACGATACAGTTTGTCGAGAGCCGACACATAATTGAGCCGCGCACGACGCAGCTCACTATCGGTAAAACCAAAACGTGCTGCACGGTTCACCTCGCGGGCTAGCCACTGGATAGACCGATCGGCCTGGCCGTCCTTAGTCATTGCAATGAGTTGGAAAGCCTTGCAAGTCTTGGAAATGATGAAATTGCGGTCGGTCACACCCACGTGGGTAAAGGGGGCATCAGCCTGCTGGTTGAGGTCGTTGAAGCGTGATGTCATCATGGCTGCAACCACATGCTTGAGGTAATCATCGCGCAAAAAAGCAGTTGTCGGCATCAAATCCTCAGACAACCGGTCGTGCTTGAACAACAGGCGCACGCTAGTAGTGGTCTGCTCGGGATCGGTCTGAACGGTAGCAATAATCTGTTCATTGTCAGGAACCATTACCTTGGCCACAGGAGCTGCCTTCTTGGGATTCTTCACTTTTCCGAAAAGTTCATGAATTCTGGCGACTGCCCAGTCTGGGTCGATGTCTCCCACAACAATCACACACTGATTACTGGGGTGATACCATTTCTTGTAGTAGTCACGCAGTTCCTTGTGCTTGAAATTCTTGACAACGCTCATCAAGCCGATGGGCATGCGGGACCCGTAAAGACAGCCAGGATAAACATCGGGTGAAGATTTCTCAATCAAGCGGTAGTTAGCACCGCTGCGGTGGCGGTACTCTCCCTCAATAACGCCTCGTTCCTCGTCAATATCTTTACCCTTGAGCAAGAGATCGTGGCCCCAGTCACTCAAAATGAGCATGCATGAATCCAGCAAGCCCTGTCGCCCTGTGGGCACATTGCTAATGTTATAAACAGTCTCATCGGTACTGGTGTAGGCATTGAGATTGGCTCCGAATTTAACTCCATTCTTCTCCAGGTAGTCGATGAGGGAATTGCCAGGAAAATGTTTGGTTCCGTTAAAACACATGTGCTCCAAGAAGTGGGCCAGACCACGCTGATTTTCCTCCTCTTGAATCGAGCCCACGCACTGGGCGATAAAAAAGTCGGCATGGTGTTCGGGATAATTGTTATGCTTCACATAGTAGGTGAGGCCGTTGTCCAGTGTGCCTGTGCGCACAGTCGGGTCCATCGGAATCACGTCGGTTGCCGTGGCTGCCAATACAACAAAGGCCACAAATGTCAAAAATAGTCTTCTCATCAGTTATATTTCTTTATTCTGGTTAATTGTCAAAACACATAGTTAATCGATGTAAAGGCATCAATAGTCTTGTGCCCACCATGATACCGCCCCACAGTGGCACCGCACTCGGCACGGATGGCCTGCCGTTTATTCACAGCCACTTGCAACGAGAACACTGCTTGTCCATGGCTGTGGAAATGACTGAGATAGTCATAGCCAGCCTGTTTTGCCCTCAAGAGGCCCTTTAACTCGTCTTTCACACCCGCCACAAACCACTGGCTATCAATGGGGTGATCAAGCATCACTCCAAGTTGTAATCCGGGCATGAAACGTCCAAAGTGCCATTGCGAACCCAGGCGAGCGCCCCACTCAACCGTGTTGAGCAGCCGTCTGCCGCGAGGATCGGCATATATCTCATTTACATGATGATAACTGGCAAAGGGACGCAAGACGGTCATCAATGATGCCGACCACAACTTTGACCACATGGCATCGAGGCCAGCATTGAAACGGTTCTCGTGATACATGTCATTACTCCCAATCTGAGGGTAAACCATTGCTGCAGCATCACCAAAGACATTCTCGGTCACAACACGCCTTGACGCACCGACAACGGCCCGAACGCCCCAGTTGCGCTGCAACCAGCCCAGTTCGCCATCAATACTGTTATGGGTAATATGGGCCAGCGGCAATTTATTGAGTGCCGTGAGAATGTTGTCAAAGGAGAACCTTGAAGCATTCACGCACATCGACAGTCCCCGGGCCCGCTCTGGTTGCAGATTGACAGTCACGCCCCAACGATAGCCGTTGTAATAAGAAGCCTCGCCAGTACCAGCAAAGCGGCCGTAATCGTTGGTCAAGCCAGTCAAATGGAAAATCTTGTCATGGCCTAATTCGCTATAGAAGGCCACGTTATTGGTCTGCTTGTATTTCCTGAAGTTGAGCGACACGGCCAGAATATGTGAATTGACGGCTCTCATGCCGACACCAGCCGATAGATTCAGGCAGGCGGTAATGTTACGAGGACGGGGATCTACCCGACGATAGTGAAGACCAGCGGTATAATCGATATAGGCCCCCCAGTAGAAGCGGCCATTGCCTTGTGCATAACCACCGCCAAAGCTATAACGCTCGGTTTTTACGCTGGCCCCGCGCACACTATCGGCCAGAACAACCGGGTAAATGATGTCGATATCACTCGTCTCATTCCACGTGATGCCATCGGTAAAGCCATTCTCATAACGAGCAAATCCCCACAAGGTGGAGGCATTATGCTTGATATGGGTGTCGGCAGCCAGATGCCACATACGTGAATAGTCACCACGCTGGATATCAAGAGGGCTACCGCTATCCTCGTCACTGATGACAAAGCCGCCACCGGCATGGCTCTCGCCACTGGCCTGTGAGAACTGCTTGATGACCGGATTTTGCCAAGCCAGCGAGAGCAGATGTTCAACGCGCAAGGTATCGTCGAGCGACATCCAGCGCGGGGCCTCCTGTGCCATCGCTGCTGCACAACCAGCAAGACTTATCAGTAATAATATGCCCAATCGCTTCATGGCCTAGTCTACTTAGATGTCACGCCATCCCATGTGAGTTGCGTCGCCACATGGCCATCCATGTCAATGACTGTACCCTGCTCCTCAATCAAGCTTGGAATGCAATAGGGGTTAAAATCATCTGTGGAATTATTGGTATCCTTGAAATGGGGATGACCGTCCTTCAGATAAAGCATCTTGCGACGCACACTGTGAAAGTAGCGAGTCTTGTCATGGTCGATGGTTCCGCAATAAGACCAGCCTCGATCAAGAGAAGGTGCGGTCACATTCCACACATACTCTGATTCCACACCGCAATTAACGGCATCCACAATCCAGGTGTTGGGTATCTTATAGGCCGATTGTGTCATCGGGAAGGTGCCAGAGGCGTTCATGATGACATAACTGTACTGGTAGTTGTAATGGGTCAAATATTCTTCCTTGTCCACCGGGATGCGCGCCAGTGCCCAGGCCTTGAAACCGCGGTTGTGGAGTACAAAGAAAGACTGCGTGTAACAATACCACTTGTCGAGATTTGGTACTGTGGGGCTATCAATGTCCATGTGACTGGCACTGATCGATATGTCATACCACTCCCAATCGGCCGCACTCAGGTCAAAACTGTTGGGGTTAGCCACCTTGTGGTCAATGCCCGTGTCGGCGATGATGAGGCTCTGACCAGGCTCGACGGGATGCTCAGTACCGTTACCAGGGATTGTATAAATGGCTTGCACAGTCATGGCCTCGTTCATGATATCGGGATCATAGTCATATTTCGCGGTCGTGAGGAATTTGGACTCGACAATTGACAAGCCGTCGGCATAGAGCACATGGTCGGTATTGTTATAAATCTTGATATAATCATCGCCATAATACTGGTTACCAGAGGTCTGCAAGGTGCCCGTGAAAAATATTTCCTCGATAATGAAATCATCGTTCACAAGGCTTTCAAATGCAGGTAGCACAACCGATTGGGTCGTTGATGAAATCTGCACCGATTGGACATAGGCTGTCACATGGCGAGTGGTTCCGCCCATTGTCACATCGGCTTCATAGCCCATGTCATACAGGCCGGTCTTGAGGGCCACACCATTGAGGTCACTGTAAACGACCTTACGGCCACTGGAAACGTCTTTCACTTCGAGTGTTTGTGACTGGATAGCGGCGCCCTGCAGGTCCACAGGTAACTGCACGGTAAAATCAGGCGTGCAGTAAGTCAAGCCTTCATCGAGATTGTCGTCACAGGCGACCATCACGAACATTAAGGCCGAAATCATCAATATCTTCTTCATTGTTTAATAGTATTTTATTTCTTATAGTGAAAAATTAAGTTCCATTCCAAAGTAAGGGTCGCTACTGCGGCGAATCGTCAATCCATTAGACTTATAATCAGGCAGGTAATCGAGGATACGATTCACAAAGACTGCGACCTTCAGGTGCTTACCTATTTCTTTTGTCGCTTTCAGGTTGATGTAAACTGCCGTGGGGGTCGTCTGCCGTTTATAGACATCACTGTTGTAATATTTAGTGAGGAATTGCAACAGCGGGTGAGAAAGCAGGTCTGCGGTATAAGGATGCAACTGGCCATCGGCCACGTCGATATAGGCCACGGGCATGCCATCCTGCGACATGCGGCGCGTGCTCTCAAACCACATGCACTGCACGTTGGTTGTGAAGACCAGCCCCCAGCGCTTGACCTGGGTATCAAACATGAAATTGGTATTCAACTGCTCGTTGACACGGCCGTCGTTCCAATCATACAGCCCCACATAGTGGTTGCTAACGATGACACCCGCCACCACATCGCTCACGGTACTATACATCTGCTGGGAGTTGGTATATGTCGAGCGGAACCATGCACCCGTCACAGTAAGCGCGGTGGCAATGGGTTGCCAGCGGGCTGTGGTGAGGACCCACTCGATACCTTCCTTGTTCAACCTGCTGCCATTGGTCTGCTTGCTATAGCCACCCAACACCGTGCGGTCTTCAAAAGGCAGGTCTTGAAGCACAGGGGCCGAAGTAAGCGCTGACGGATCAATAGCATCCACGTCATACCAGCGATAGCTATAAGGTTTATAGTAGGCGCTATAACGATAGCCCGAGTGCATTTTCTCATTAAAATAGGTGACTGATAGACTATTGCGTCCAATATTGGCACCGAAGCGGATTTCCCACTTGTGGTTGCGGGCGGGCTTCAGGTCATAGTTGGTCACATCGTCGATATAGGTGCGCAGGCTGATGCGGCTGCGGTTCACTGGATCGTTCACATCATAGTAGTTGAGCTGGATATAGTCATGATAATTCACCTGGGGGAACAGATGATTAATGGTAGGCATCTTGGTGGTCAGGCCAAAACCGCCAGCCAGGTAGGAATGCAGATCCTGCCCCCCGACGACAATGGCAGGCAGGCTCCACTTGACGTTCATGCGTGGATCCAGATATGGGTGGTTGCTCAAATAGTAACGGCTGTCAAGACCTGGCAGTTGGATGGATCGCACGCCCAATTGCGCCTCGAGTGAAGTCGAGCCGATGGGGACAGAAAAGTTGTCTTCGAGATAAAACGAGAGCACATTCAATGCAGGAATGTCCTTATAGGCACGCGGACGGGTCGTCCATGACGCACCAAGCGGACGTGTGAGGTCATAGACCTGACCATCGCCGTAATTCTTGGACAAGGTCCATTCCATACCAGCCTTGTAAGTATTCTTGACACGCGATAAGTTCCATGCGCCCTCGGCTTTGGCCTTGACATATATATTGAGGGGTTTACCGTCACTCACATAATTGGCAACATACTCGCTGAGCAGGTACTGGCCGTCGTGCTCTCCCTCTTCCATCGTGGTGGGAGCCACCGAGGCGCGTTGCGGAGCCACCTGCTTATTACGTTCAAGGCGGTCGTGCTGATAACTCACCGAGGTATTGACATTTATGCTTCTGAGCCATGACATACGGTTAAATGATAAAGTCAAATCGCTGGTATAGTTCCAGCGGTTGTAGCGTGACCGATACTCATCCACCTTACGGTAGCTCAAGTCGGGATCTTCCTTGGCATTATCAAACGAGCCAGTATAGTCCACGCCCGTAATCAACGAAGTTGTAATCGCCGGGTGTTCAAAACGCAGATTCAAGCGTGTCGAGAGATTCAGACGCTTGTAATTCTCTAGATGATTGCGAGGGTCAATTTTGGAATCCAAGTAACCGCCGTCAACATTAACAATGTGTCCCGAGTTACCCATGTAGAAGCCTTTTCCCAATGACACCAGTTTGCTGTATTCATCGGCCTTGAAACGAGCAGTGAACGGTGTGGCACGCCTGATGCGCTTGATGTTGACCATGCCGCTGGTGAGGTTGCCATACTCGGCCGATGGGATGCCACGGATGACCTCCACACTCTCGATATTGTCGGTGCTCAGTGTTCGCATGTCAACACCCTTGCCCGTCATATCACGGGCCGCCTCGCTGCCGTCAGGCACATTCTGCATATTGGCATCGCCATTGATGGGCGCTCCATCCACCATGAACAACGTTCCCAGCGACGAGATGTCATAATCTGAATTGCTGCTGCCAGTCTCTCGCAATTTAATGGAATTGACAGCCCCCATGTTGGGATTGTGCGAGATGTTGCCAGGCAGCAATTCCATTAAATCGGTAAAACTTGTGGGTTGCAGGTGTGCCATCGCGTCGCGGTCGATGCGCGAGGTGCTGGTAATGCCCGTCGATTCCTTGGCAGTCACCACGACATCGCCGAGTACATGGCTGTCCTCCTCTATATTCAAATCAAGCGTGCGGTCGCTATTAAGGACAACTGACGATTGCGAGGACTTATACCCCACAAAAGACACGGTAACGGTGTAGTTACCGCCATCGATGGTAAGATAGAAATTGCCTGATGCGTCGGTCTGTGTGACATGATTACCAGGGGTTACCTTTACCGTTGCAAAAGGTATTTTCTCATGCGTTTGACCATCGCTTACCGAGCCTCGCAAGGTGTAACCAGCAGCACAAAGGGCGGTGAGCGACATCGCCATCAAAACAACAATATGATTAATTCTCATTTTTCTGATAGGGTTGTTGTGTCTTGAATTCCACGCAAAATTACTGCGATCAAAAAGATCTCACGATAGCCTATTTTTGGGAATTTTGAGGTAAAACACACAATAATAGGCTATTTTTTACAAACCCGTACCATCATTTTCCATTCTGATTATCAATCGTTATTGGTATGGCCATGTCCGTTGGAGGCCATCCTGCCAACAAGACGTTGACACCTTATAATAAAAAAGAATGCCACTATGAGGTTGATGTTCATAGTGGTCATTCTATATTGTGCACACACATCAATCTTGACAGCAGGAATTGACACTGATGACAAGACTATACAATGGTGCTGCGTCACGAAACACGAGGCGCTAAATGTCGCGCCAATGCAACGCCTATTTTGTCATAGCAATCAAGCCGTGACCAGTCATCTGCGAGGGCTGAGGCAGTCCCATGATCTGGAGAATTGATGGAGCCACATCGGCCAGCCGGCCCGTGTTGATGATAAGTTCGGGGTCCTCGGTGACGTAGATGATAGGCACAGGATTGAGCGAGTGGGCGGTGTTAGGAGTGCCGTCGCTGTTAATGGCATGGTCGGCATTGCCATGATCGGCGATAATAATAACCTCATAGCCTGCAGCGCGTGCAGCCTCAACAGTATCGTGCACACAACGGTCAACGGCCTTTACCGCGTTAGTAATAGCATCATACACGCCAGTGTGGCCGACCATGTCGCCATTGGCATAGTTGACAACAATAAAGTCGTAGCAACCCTCGCCAATGGCGGCTACCAGCTTGTCGCGTACCTCATAGGCGCTCATCTCGGGCTTCAGGTCATAGGTAGCCACATCGGGTGACGGCACCAGAATGCGGTCTTCACCATCAAAGGGCTGCTCGCGACCGCCACTGAAGAAGAAGGTCACATGGGCATACTTCTCGGTCTCGGCAATGTGCAGCTGACGCAGTCCCTGGCTTGAAAGATACTCCGACAGGGTGTTATCCACATTTTCCTTGGGGAAAAGGACATGAACATCCTTGAAGGTGGGATCATAGGGAGTCATGCAATAATATTGCAGGCCGGGAATGACCTTCATGCCGTCCTCGGGCATGTCCTTCTGAGTCAACGCAATGGTAATCTGCTTGGCGCGGTCGTTGCGGAAGTTGAAGAAGAGCACCACATCGCCCTCCTGGATGCGTCCGTCAACAGTCGAGTTGACGATGGGTTTGATAAACTCGTCGGTAACGCCCTCGTCATAGGACTCCTGGATGGCACGCACCATATCGTTGCTCTGCTTGCCCACGCCAGCCGTAAGCATGTCATAGGCCACCTTGATGCGATCCCAGTTGTTATTACGGTCCATCGCATAATAGCGGCCAATAACGGTGGCCACTGTACCAGCGCTCTGCTTGCAGTGCTCTGCGACAGTTGCTACAAAGCCCTTGCCGCTCTCGGGGTCGGTGTCACGACCATCCATGAAACAGTGAACAAACACACGCTCCAAGGCATACTCCTTGGCGATGTCGCACAAGGCCATCAAGTGCTCTTGCGAACTATGAACGCCGCCTGTGCTTGTCAAGCCCATGATATGCAAAGCTTTGCTATGGTCACGGGCATAGGTAAACGCGTTGATCACCTCGGGATTCTTCATGATGGAACCATCCTGAATGCTCTTGTTAATCTTGACCAAATCCTGATAGACCACACGTCCGCCACCAATGTTCAAGTGGCCAACCTCGCTGTTACCCATCTGTCCATCGGGCAGACCCACGTCTTCGCCACAGGCCTTGAGAGTGCTGTGTGGATAGGCGGCGCGCAGAAAGTCGAGATAAGGTGTCGGAGTGCTATAAATAGCGTTGCTATGACCCTTGGGACCCTCGCCCCAACCGTCTAATATCATCAATAATGCTTTTTTTGCCATGATAGAAATATTACCTTAAAAAATGATTAAACCTGATTTTGGGACTGCAAAGATAGTGATTTTTTGGTGAATATCGAATGGTTAGCTGCCATTAGTTATTCAGCCACCGCCAATGCTCACATCAGTGAGCCGTATAGAAGTCGGTGATGCGCTGGATGGCACGGGAGCACACGGGGCAGAAGTTGGCCACCTCGTTGATTTTCATGCGACATTCCTGTGCGGGGCGGTAAACCCCCTTGCTCTGGTATCCCCCACCCTCGAACACACCGACGCGTTGGGTTGCTGCATCCAGCAGACGCTGTTCCTTCTCATTGGTGATTTTACGGTAGTTGGGCACTTTGGGGTCGGGAGACGTGGGAATCGGAGTACCCTTGGGCAACATATCGGCCCACTTGCTTTGGAAATCGACGAGTGTCGTCAGATTGGGCTCCCACGGCTCGGTATCGGCAGGATACATCGACTCGTAGCCGTCATCATAGAAGTACTCGTCGCCCAGACCTGCGTAGGCGTGGCCGAATTCATGTACTAGCACCTGATGGAATGTGGGATGGTCACTGGTGGAGACCGTAATCTGATTATAAATACCGCCGCCACCATAGGTATCGCTGTTGACCAGCACAATGATGTGCTCGAAGGGAACTCCTGACAGCACGTCATACAAGCGGTGGATATCCTGCGTCATCAGGTAGCGGTCGCTGTAGAAGGTGTCGTAGTGGGTGCCCACTGGTGTCGAGCTCCAGCGGCCCAAATGAGGCACGCTGGGACCGCTGGTCAACGACTCGGCAGCCACGGCAACAACGTTGAAACGATCTTTGAGCGAAGTGAAAGGCTCGTGGGCAAACAGGGCATCGACCACACGCTGGCAATCGTGATAGAACTTGCCCATCTGGGCACGGGTGTAACCCTCGGCAACAATGGCCAGATCGATGCACTGGGTGATATCGGGTACGCCATCAAGGGGTCCCTCGGTGGGAGTGTAATCACGCTTGCCAGGTTGATCAGCATTTTTTCCATCAGCAGGCAAGGTCTTGCCTTTCCAGACGTAGTGATGAGGAATACCATTTTCACCAATGTGACGGATCAAGATATCGGCGGGATCGACAGTATGGGTCATCGAACCGACAACCTTGCCATGAAAATCAATGAGCGAGACCGTGATGTCAACGGGCTGCTTGGGCATGGGCACATTGTAGCTGGCAGCAAAAGCCTTATTGACCTTGGTCGCTTCTTCGGTAGCCTGCCACTCTTGAAACAATGTCGAGAATGTGTGGACAAACAGCAGTCGTCCTGTGGCGTGGTCCTTGACCTGGATCTGCCCGTTGCCCTTGAGCGGGACATCGGCCAGCCGGCTCTTGCGCCCAGCCCATTGCGGTGTGCAATAAGCCTGTTCAAAAAATATCTGCTGGTCATGATTGTTGCCGGCAAAAATGTAATCGAGGCGCAACGTGCGGCCATCAAAATAGTTGTCAAACGATTGGGCCACAGCCACCATCGATACAAGCAACGCGGCGATTATCAAAATCTTTTGTTTCATAGCTATCATTTAATTTTTATTCCACGAATTCACATCATTTCCTCATGTAACCATCGGCATCTTGAGGAGAAAGCGGCGCAGTCCTAATTGCTTTCTTCCAGGGAGAAGGCGCTAATCCTGCGGGACGCGCACAGCGCGGACGGTAAACCCATAGTAACGTTCGTCGCTGAATACCGAAGAGCCTCGCAAGTAGTAGGCTCCGACGGGGCCGGCGACCGTGCGCGACCAATACAAAACGGACGAGCCCGCGCGGTCAAGCATTTCGAGATAGTATACACCCGCGGCGGGCAAGAAGATAGTGTTACCGTTCGGGCCGATTATCAAATTGCCATTCACACCATTCCTCTGAGTCCATTGCCTTGTGCAAGAACTGATCAGTTCCTGGAACTGTTCAGACGACGGCATACGTGCGTCCGAACCCCAGTTGACCGTGGCGGCATCGTCTTCGGGGTCCAACTCGGTTCTGTCGTCGGGGTTGCCCATGTAGGCAGAACTGCTATTGCAGTATTTCGAGTAACCCCAGTAAGTGTTACCGGATTCACACCAGGATTTCCACCACTTGTATGTGTACAAATCGTAGGATTCCTTGGGCTCCGTCTCGCCCCAAGCGAAATAGTCGCCATAGTCCTCGGGGCTGCTGGCGCCTATGTTGCGCGTCGCCCAGAGTGTGCCGCTGGGCAACCCTAAATCAACCCAGTCGCCCTCTTCAGAACCGCCCAGGATGATGTTGATGACAGCGTTGATATCGGCAATGTTGATTTCATGGTCGCCATTCACGTCGGCAGCTGTGATAAAGCCGGAACCATCCAAGATAATGTTGATGACAGCGTTGATGTCGGCGATGTTGATTTCATGGTCACCATTCACGTCACCGGTTTGTTGTGCATAGCCGTTGAAGGTCAAGGTCAACAAAAATGATATGGTTAGGAAAATCTTTTTTTTCATTTCAGCTAACAATTTATTTTTGCAAAGGTAGTGTTTTTCTCGGGATAAATAAGAGAAATGTTGTATCTTTGTGGATAGAATTTGAGATAGCGATGGTGGAACTGAATTTACCCGAATACAGCTTCAAGGTAAAGAAGATCGAGGGCGGCTCGTGGGTCATCTGGGACCGGCTGAGGGACCGCTGGGTGGCTTTGACGCCCGAGGAATGGGTGCGACAGCACTTTGTGGAATGGCTCGTCAATGACAAGCAGTTTCCCGCTGCACTGATGGGCAACGAGGTGTCGCTGACACAGAATGGCATCGCTCGCCGTTGTGACACCGTGGTGGCCGACCGCACCGGGCAGCCGCTGGTCATCGTGGAATACAAGGCGCCCAGCATCAATGTGACGCAGAAGACCTTTGACCAGATTGTGCGTTACAACATGGTGCTACACGCACACTACCTGATGGTGAGCAACGGATTGGTACATTATTGCTGCCATATCGACTATGAAACGGGCAGCTACAGGTTCTTGAAAGATATTCCCTGTTATCAGGACCTTTAATCACGAGGCAAACCATAGCGATATCACCCAGCATACTTAACCATCAAAAAAGAACGACAAAACGGGAAAAATAGTGTAACTTTGTGGTCATGAACGAGGACTATCTGGAGAAACTTAACGAGCAACAGCGGGCAGCTGTAGAGTATTGCGACGGACCGCAGCTGGTGATTGCCGGCGCCGGGTCGGGCAAGACTCGCGTGTTGACCTATAAAATTGTGCACCTGCTGCGACAAGGCTACGAGCCATGGCGCATCATGGCGCTCACGTTCACCAACAAGGCGGCACGCGAGATGCGCGAACGCATCGAGCCTCTGGCAGGTCCCGAAGTAGCCGCGCAGTTGTGGATGGGCACCTTCCACTCTATTTTTTCACGATTGCTGCGCCGGAATGCTGAGCGCATCGGATTCAAGAGCGATTTCACCATCTATGACCAGAGTGACTCCAGGTCACTGATCAAGCTCATTGTCAAAGACATGGGTCTTGATGACAAGGTATATAAGCCCGCGACGATTCAGAATCAAATCAGCAACGCCAAGAACGCCCTTATCACCCCCGACGACTATGCCCGCAACCAGGGGCTCATTGATGCCGACCGAGACGCACAGCGTCCCGAAACAGCCAACATCTACAAGGCCTACTGGAACCGCTGCCGCATAGCCGGTGCTATGGACTTTGACGACCTGCTGCTATACACCAATATCCTGCTGCGCGACCACGAGGACGTGCTGGAAAGGTACCAAGAATTTTTCCGCTATATCCTTGTTGATGAGTATCAGGACACCAACTTCTCGCAGCACCTGATCGTGCACCAGTTGAGCAAGCGTTATAACCTATTGTGTGTCGTTGGAGATGATGCCCAGAGCATCTATAGTTTTCGCGGTGCCAACATCGAGAACATCCTGCGGCTACAACGTTTCTACCCCGATATCAAGACCTTTAAGCTCGAGCGCAACTACCGTTCGACCCAAACGATCACCGATGCCGCCAACAGCCTCATTGAGAAGAACAAGGGTCAGATTGCCAAGCACCTGTTCAGCAAAAACCAGGTGGGAGAAAAAATACCGGTCATCAGGTGCTATAGCGACTATGAAGAAGCCTATGTCGTAGCTAATCAGATTGCCGCTCTCAAAGCGCGCCAGGGCGACAGCTATGAAGACTATGCCGTACTCTACCGCACCAATGCCCAATCGCGTGTGCTCGAGGAGGCCCTGAGCAACGGAGGCCGCCGCGACAAGCACGGCAACATGCGCAATGCCATTCCATACCGCATTTACGGAGGTCTGTCGTTCTACCAGCGCAAGGAGGTGAAAGACGCCATCTGCTACTTCAGGCTCGTCATCAATCCCGATGATGACGAAGCGTTGAGGCGCGTTATCAACTACCCCACCCGAGGCATTGGCGACACCACGATGGGCAAAATCAGCCATTGTGCCAACGAGAATGGCGTGAGCATGTGGCAAGTGATGAACCATGCTGAACAATACGGGCTGAACGTGAACCGTGGCACTCTCACCAAGATAGAGACCTTCGGCAACCTGATGAAAGGGTTGATTGAGTTGAACCAGGCAGGTAACGATGCCCTGACTGTAGCCCAAGAAGTCATCAAGCAAACACGCCTCAAGAGTGTGCTCATGGGCGACAACACGCCAGAGAACATCAGCCGCATCGAGAACCTTGATGAGTTGATGAATGCCCTGAGCGATTTCCAGCAGGTTAAGGAAGAGAGCGGTGACGAACACTCTCAGATAGGAGACTTCCTTGCCGAGACCTCATTGCTTACCGACCAGGACATGAATGACCCCGACGGCGAAAAAGTGACTTTGATGACTGTACATGCCGCCAAGGGTCTTGAATTCCGCAATGTGATTGTTGTCGGCGTGGAAGAAGACCTCTTTCCCAGCTCGATGAGCATGGACTCGCTCTACCAAATCGAGGAAGAGCGGCGCCTGCTCTACGTAGCCATCACGCGTGCCGAGGTGAATTGCATCATCACCTATGCCACCTCGCGATATCATAACGGACAGACCAAGACATGCGTGATGAGCCGATTCCTGCGCGACATCGCACCCGAGTACCTGATGATAGGCAGTACCGGATCGGCGCCCATGCCGTCACGCAAACGCAACCGCTGGGATGATGACTTTGACGTGCCGATGGAGACAAGGCAGGGCTTGAAACACAGCTTGAGAACTACCGAGACAAAGCCTCGGCCCACGAGGACAATGCCGACATCGAGGCCTGGCACTTCTTCTTCAACGGCACCTTCACGACCTGTTGCTCCCTCTTCTTCTACACATCCTGCGGGTGGTAACGGCAATTTTACTATTCACTTGGTTGAGGAGTTAAAGGAGGGGAGTGAGATTTTGCACCAGCGCTTTGGACGCGGCACTGTAACGAATGTGGATACCAGTGGCAGTGACGCCAAAATTGATGTCAGCTTCAATGACGGACAAAGTCGCAAATTACTGTTAAAATTTGCCAAATTTGAAATATTGTGACCATTATGGACTATAAAACACCTTACTATATTGTCTATGAAGACAAGTTGCGCCGCAACATCGAGTTAATCACAGGTGTGGCCCAGCGCACCGGAGTGGATATCATCATGGCCTTCAAAGCTAATGCACTGTGGCGGACATTTGACGTGTTCAGGGAATATGGCATCGAGTCCACCGCCAGCTCGGTCAACGAGATGTTGCTTGCCAATGACGAACTCAAGTGCCGAACCCACACCTACTGCCCCGCCTACACCGATGACACCATCGATGCCTATATCGCCGGCAGTTCACACATCACCTTCAACTCGGTGGACCAGTATCTGCGTTTTGCCGACCGAGTGAATCAGCACAATGCCGACTGGCCTGGCGAGCAGGTGAGCTGCGGCTTGAGGGTGAACCCGATGTGCTCAGTCATCGAGACGGACATCTACAATCCTTGCTGCCCAGGATCACGGTTTGGTGTGCTGGCCAGCGACTTAGAAGAATTACCTGAGGGAATCGAGGGATTTCACTTCCACGCCCTGTGCGAAAGCACCAGTTTTGACCTAGAGAAAGTGCTGTTGGCGTTGAAGCAGCAGTTTGGCCAATATCTGCCCCGTCTCAAGTGGCTCAACATGGGCGGTGGTCACCTGATGACCCGCAAGGGCTACAACATCGGCCACCTGGAACAGGTGCTGGGCGCCTTCCAGGCAGCCTATCCCAACCTGCAGCTTATCATGGAACCTGGAAGCGCCTGGTGTTGGCAAACTGGAGACCTGGAGTCCACTGTGGTGGATGTGGTGAACAACAGCGGCATCAGCACAGCTATCGTTGACGTGTCATTTGCTTGTCACATGCCCGATTGCCTGGAAATGCCATACCAACCCAGGATCACACAGGCCCTTGAAGAAGTTGACCCATCCAAACCGACTTACCGCATGGGCGGCAATTCGTGTCTTAGCGGCGACTATGTGGGCGACTGGAGCTTTGAGAAGCCCTTAAAACGCGGCGACCGCATCACCTTTGAGGACATGAACCACTACACCACCGTCAAGACCAATATGTTCAACGGCATCCAGCATCCGTCCATCTTGTTCAAACGAATGGACGGCTCTATCGAGGTCTTGCGGGAATTTGATTACATCGACTACAAGACCCGAATGAGCTGAGAAAACCTGATTTTTCTAAACAAACTTTAAGGGGGGATTATTTGCCAGAGTAGGCTACACCATAGCCCACCAGACGGTCGTAACGCTCGCCCATAGGTCGGTCATATACCATCACAAGATACTCGTTGACCGTCTCGTAGTGGTCACCCTCGATTTTGCCAGTCTGACCCACCGATGTGCCATCAGGCACCCACAGGTACATGTAGTTGTAGGCTCCCTGTTTGAGCAACAGGTCGGCGGTGTAGCATCCACTGGAAGCGTCATACTTCATTACCGATTGTGATGCAGGATAGCCATTGAGAAATTCGCCATACAGCAACACATTGCCACCATTGAGCTTGCCAGCAGTGTTGAGAGTGAAGTGAGTGATCATGTAATCGGCCTCGAGTTCGTTTTCTTGATAAGCCTCGGCATTGCGGATGGTGAACCGACCAAATTGGGTCTTATCATAGAGATACTGCATCTCGTTGCGGGGCTCATCCATCATCAAGATTGCATGATACATGGGTTCGTAATAGCGAATCGACTGCACACCCATGTTGATGTTGTGGGCATTGACCGTTTCAAAACGACGGAACTCGTTTCCGGCGGGGAAAATGAGATCCCGGTTGTGGTCGTAGGTCACATAATCCACACCCACCATCATGGGACGATTGACAATCACTGCATTGTCCTGCCGAGAATTTTGTGTCACAACACAGGTAAACTCGCTGTAGGGGTCCTTGATCTGGTTGGGTTTGTAGCGCACATCAAAGGACACCTGCTGGAATCGGTTATTATAATCAATATCGGTGCGAGAAGTCACCTGAGGGAATACACTGACCTCGCCTTCGCAAACCGAGAAACGGGTCTGGAACAGAATTGCGTTGGGGTCGTCCTGTTCATAGACCGACAACATGTAATTACCACTCACTAGAAACTCCATGTCGTTATTAGGCAAGACAAACTGGTAATTATAGTAATGGACGTAGGTGGCTTCGCTTTGTGCATAATCGTCAACATCGGCATAGTTGAAACCACTCACATACTCGCTTTCGACCAGTTGTGACGGTTGCCAGTCAGCATTACAGTGGGTGACACTGTAGCGCAGATAATGAACGTTGTAGTCCAGATAATCGAAGTTAACAATCAAGTGGTCGTCGCCACCCATCATGAGCACTGGCGGAACGTACATGTTGTTGGCCAGACACACCTTGAGCGAACGCACGTTGGTATCAAAGATATGGGTACGCGTGTCCACCCTGCCCTGAGCCATGGCCACAACTGCCAACAGACTGAGGCACAGCAGCGATAAAGTTCTATTCTTTTTTTTCATAGCGAGTATCATTCGATTATTCGTTTGACAAAAAAACAACGTCATGGTTTAAGCCCACGGCTGGCCCGTGTAGGGGGGCACAAACAGTTTAACGCAGAAGCAGATAGATGGTGTAGGCCACATAAGCGGCAAAGAAGATGGCACCCTCGATGCGGTCAAACTTGTCCTTCTTGAAGGTAAGCACCACCATAAACAACATGATGGCCGCTCCCAGCATCACCACATAGTCCCAGATGTTGATGTCCACGAGCACCAGCGGCTTGACGGTGGAAGCAGCACCCAGTATAAACATCAGGTTAAACAGATTGCTGCCAATAACGTTGCCCAGTGCCAGCTGCGGATTCTTCTTACTGGCTGCTATGATTGCGGTAACCAATTCGGGCAAAGACGTGCCCACAGCCACGATGGTGATAGCAATCACAGCCTCGCTCATGCCCCATGCCCTTGCCAGGCTCTTGGCACTATCCAGGAACAGGTTGCCTCCATAGATGAGCGCCACCAGCGAGACAATGGCGATAGCCCACAAGAGCCATGGATTCTTTCCCGTCAACGAGGAGGAAGCCTCCTCGTCGGCATCTTCGAGCGCCTTCTTGGGGTCCTTGCCTTTTTGAACAATCACCCATCCCATGTAACCGATAAACAGCAGCAGCAACACAATGCCGTCCAGTCGATTAAGTGAATTATCCTTGATGCCGGGCACTATCGAGTCATTGGCAATGATGGTGACAAAAACAGTGGCAATAATCACAAACGGGATGTCACGGTGACGCTGTAACCGCTCGATAGGAAATGGCAATATCATCGCAGTCACACCCAGAATCAGTAAAACGTTGGCAATGTTAGAGCCAATGACATTACCCATCGCGATGTCACCGCTGTTGCTCAGAGCTGATGACACCGAGACAAACAACTCGGGCGCACTGGTGCCGATGCCCACAATCGTGAGTCCGATGATAAAATTAGAAATCTTGGCCCGTTGGGCAATAGCCACCGACGAGTCCACGAGATAGTTGGCGGCGAGCAACAAGAGGCCCAAACCGACAATGAGCAATAAATAGTCCATATATTGTTGTTATAAACACAGCTGCCGCATCCCGACCCACGCGGAATGCGGCAGTGATGATGAGTCTTTTACTTGAGAGCTTCGCGCATGGCAACCATTGCATCCTCAAGGCCTTGAGGATTGCGGCCACCAGCCTGGGCAAAGTGAGGCTGGCCACCGCCACCTCCCTGGATGCACTTGGCGGCAGCTTTAACAATGTTACCGGCATGCTTGCCGCTCTTGACGATATCCTCGCTGAGCATGACCGTAAGCATGGGCTTGCCTTCATACTCTGTCGCAGCAAGGAAAGCAGATGCTACCGGGCAGTCGGCCTTGATGGCGAGAGCCACACCCTTCACCACATCTGGCAAGCGGTCGCCGGTAAGGGTCAAGATGTTGATGCCGTTTTCCTGCTTGGCCTCGGCCTGTAGCTGCTTGGAGATAATCGCGATGCGCTGCTTCATGAAATCATCTACCTGCTTCTTGAGGTTGGCATTCTCGACGAGCGATCGTTGTAATGCGGCAATGGCATCGGGAGCGTTATTGAGCATTTCCTTGATCTGTCCCAAGGTGTCCTGCACCGCGTCGATCATTTCTTCGACCCGAGAACCAGTCACAGCCTCGATGCGGCGTATGCCGGCGGCAATACTGCTCTCGCTGACGATGCGCACCATTCCTATGTTTCCCGTGTTGCTCACATGGGTACCACCACACAGCTCCACAGAGTCACCATACTTGATCACACGCACACGGTCGCCATACTTTTCTCCAAAAAGTGCCATGGCGCCCATCTTGCGGGCCTCATCGATAGGCATCTCGCGGTGTTCTTCACGAACGATGGCCTCACGAATCATCTTATTGGTGAGATGCTCTACCTGACGGATTTCCTCGGGAGTCACCTTGCGGAAGTGGGAGAAGTCGAATCGCAACGTGATGGGGTCAACATAAGAGCCTTTCTGCTCCACATGATTACCCAGCACTTGACGCAGGGCGGCGTGCAACAGATGCGTTGCTGTGTGGTTGCACTCGATGGCATGACGCGCCTCGACGTCGATAGCGGCATGAAGAGTCGCATTCACGTCGCTGGGGAGCTTGGCACTGATGTGGACGGGCAGGTTGTTTTCGCGCTTGGTATCGGTAATCTCGATGACTTCGTCACCCAGCTTGAGCGTGCCACGGTCACCCACCTGACCACCCATCTCGGCATAGAACGGTGTGCGGTCAAGCACAATCTGGTAGAAGGACTTGTTCTTCTGGGTCACCTTGCGGTAGCGCAGGATGTTGACATCACATTCGGTGAGATCATAGCCGACAAACTCGGTAACCCCGTCCTTGAGTTCCACCCAGTCGGTTGCCTCGACAGCGGCGGCATTGCGGGCGCGCTGTTTCTGTTTCTGCATCTCTACATTGAATTCCTCCTCGTTGACGGTCATGCCGTTCTCGCGCAGGATGAGTTCGGTCAGGTCAAGCGGGAAACCAAAGGTATCATAGAGCGTGAACGCTTCTTTGCCATCAACAACGGTCTTGCCAGCGCCTCTGGTGTCGGCCATCACCTTCTCGATGAGTTTCATACCCGTCTCAAGGGTGCGCAAGAATGCATCTTCTTCCTCCTTGGTGACATGCTTGATCAGGTCGGCCTGAGCCTTGATTTCGGGATAAGCCTCTCCCATGCCATCGATGAGCGTATCGATGAGCCTGTACATGAAGGCCTCTTTGAAACCGAGGAAGGTGTAACCATAACGCACTGCACGGCGCAGGATGCGGCGAATCACGTAACCAGCCTTGGCATTGCTGGGCAACTGGCCGTCAGCAACCGAGAATGCAATGGTGCGTACATGGTCGGCCACGACACGCATGGCAATATCTACATCTTTTTTATCACCATATTTCTTGCCGCACATTTCTCCAAGCTTGCCAATCAGGGGCTGGAACACGTCGGTATCGTAATTGGACTTCTTGCCCTGCAGGGCCATGCACAAACGCTCCAAGCCCATGCCAGTGTCAATCACCTTGTTGGGCAATGGCTCGAGAGAGCCATCCACCTTGCGGTTATACTGCATGAACACGAGGTTCCAAATCTCAATCACGAGGGGGTTATCCTTATTGACGAGCGAAGCTCCGGGCACAGCAGCCTTCTCCTCATCGCTGCGCAAGTCGATGTGAATCTCACTGCAAGGTCCGCAGGGGCCAGTGTCACCCATTTCCCAGAAGTTGTCATGGGCATTGCCATTGAGGATGTGATCCTGGGGCAGATGAGATTCCCAGAACTTGGCGGCCTCATCATCACGGCTCACGCCGATGTTGTCATCACCCTCAAAAACGGTGGCATACAGATTTTTAGGATCCAGTTTGTACACATTGACCAACAAATCCCATGCCCAGTCGATGGCCTCATGCTTAAAATAGTCGCCAAACGACCAGTTACCCAGCATCTCAAACATGGTGTGATGATAGGTATCATGGCCCACCTCTTCCAGATCATTGTGCTTGCCGCTCACGCGGAGGCACTTTTGAGAATCGGCAACACGCCGCCACTGGGCATCCTTGTTGCCCAGGATGATATCCTTGAACTGGTTCATACCGGCATTGGTGAACATGAGGGTAGGATCGTCCTTGATGACCATGGGAGCCGACGGCACGATGTGATGGCCATGCTCCTCGAAGTAACGCTTGAAAGTCTCTCGGATTTCTTTTGCAGTAAGCATAATGTTTTTATCTTAATATATTATAAATGTTCTCGTTTTGTTGCAAAGTCTAAACTATTTGTTTACCTTTGCAGGGTTGTAATCAACTTGCAAAGGTAAATAATTCTATTAATTTGTGCAAGACTATGCAGGAACTGGACAAAAAATTCTACAAAATCGGTGACGTCTCTGAGATTCTGGGCATTCCAGAATCCACGTTGCGCTATTGGGAAACACAATTCACCATCATCAAGCCCAAGCGCAACAAGAAGAACATCCGCTATTACACTCCTCACGACATCGAGATGATCAGCCGAGTGTATTATCTGGTTAAGGAAAAGGGTCTCAAACTTGATGCCGCACAAGCCCAGATTCGCCACAACCGCGATGGTGTGGACAAGCGTTTTGACGCCATCGAGCAACTTAAAGGCATTAAGGAACAACTCGTGGAATTCCAGCGTGCGTTAGACCAGTTATATCCTGATATTCCTGCAGCCAAGTAAGCATCCATCAGATGTCATCAACAATAACAGAGAGGGCCGTTTCGGATAATGAAATGGCCCTCTTTGTTAACGATTCAAGTCTCCTTGTATTCCAGGAACTAGTAAACCTGATAGGTGGTGCTGCTTGATTTCGTTCAGGTAACGGCCTTTCCACGGCCACCCTAGAGTCCAAAAAACAAGTCTGGCAAGGCTCGATGACCGATCCTTGCCAAACTCCCTCTTAATGAATAATTAAAAACGTAATTTCTGGTGTAATCCTATCCCCCTTTTTTAGAACCTCATACCCAACGTGAGCGAGATACGGTCATTGTTGTCCTTGACATCGGCGCTGACGTTGTCAAAGCCATGCCTGTCGTCAATCACAACGGGTGAGAAGGCATTGTAAACGCTGTTGCGAATCTTGTGCACATAGGCCATGTCGGCATAAAATGCCTTGTGACGATAACCCACGCCGCAGGTGATGTTTTGAACCGTATTGTCATACTGGTAGGCAGGATTGGTGCCCACAGTGACAATGTTGAGGTTATAGTCGTCTACATCTTTCTTAACCTGGCTAGTCTTGTAACTGTAACCGGCACGCAGGCTCCAGCTGGGACTCACGCGGTACTCGGCACCCAGGCGGATAATGTGCGAGGGCTTGAAGTATTCCTTGACCCTGTCGGTCACGTCGGGATAGTTGTGCCCACGGTCGTTGCCCACGCGCATCGTTTGGTTAGCCACATACTCGTAGTCGAGGCTCAGGATACCTTTTGTCCCGATCACACCAGCCACACTGCCCATGAAGCGCCATGGCGTGGAGATGGTATAGGTGCTGGAGTTTTCATCGCCACCGTTGCTGCTCTTGTCGGCACTGTAAAGCATTTCGTCATTCTGATAGCCGTCGAGCCAGGCATCCACGCGATAGGTATCGCGCATGTCATAATAGGTGGGTGTGTGGAAGGCGGCACCCAATCGCAGAGCCTGGGTAGGACGCCAGATGAGGCCTAACTTGAAGTTGACACCGGTGCCCTTGGTGTGCAGATAGTTGTTCAAGCCCCAGTCGGCACTGGTATTGACATTGGTAATGTCACTCTCGAACAGATCCACATTATCGGCCATGATGTAGGGATTGTCAAGCTCCTCGCGATAGTACTGAGTGCTCCAATAATCCAAATCCAGAATGCCGAAGTCAATACCCAGATACAACTTGTTGCCGATGTTGCCGCCGAAGGCGATGTTGTACTCGTCAGCATGGCCTCGTTCATCCACCTCATAGTAAGCATTGCCACTTGTTCCGTTGCCGTAGAGACCCTGCATGAGGTCACCCATAGGATAGATAATTCCCACAAAACCCTTGTTCCCGCCAGGGGCAGTGGATTTCATTTCGGTCATCGTGATTGCAGCCCAGGGAGCATATCCATGAAAATATGGGTTGAAATCATCGTCCCACAAGAGGTCTTCAATGCCATAATCACTCACATTGACGAACTCGTCGGCAATGTAGTTGCTCATCGAGTAAGGGATGTCACCCACGGCACCCCGGTAGTGACGATTGTAAGACTGCAACCTGTTATAGGTAAAACCGAAATTCAGGTTGGGAACCGACTCGCTGTCGAGACGGATGGCGCCCACATAACCCACGTTGCTCACATTGAACTTGGTCTCGTTGAGCTTATCCATGCCAGCCTTGGTGCTATTGAAATCCAGACTCATGGTGATACCCAGGTCGGAGTTGCGATAGACACCAATGCCAGCAGGATTCTGAGTCAGTACCGAGAGATCACCACCCAGGGCGCCAAAGGCACCTGCCATCGACTGGAAGCGCGAAGTGCCGCGCAATTCGGTTTGAGACATCTGCAGGACATCAAAAGCGTCCTGAGCGTTGATCACAAGAGGAAGTCCGCACAAAAGGAGGGCTAAAACTTTCTTCTTCATTTCTACAAAAGATTTAGGTTCGATTAATACATCTAAATAGGATTAATGCGTGTGTGTGGAAGCGTTGAGCCGATTATCGACGACGGCCACCGCCACCCGATGAGCCACCATGGCTGCCGCCACCCGACGAGCCGCGGCTGCCGCCACCGCTATAGCTGCCACCAGAGCTGCGCGAGCCACCGCTGTAGCTGCCACTGCTGCGCGACGAGCTGCTGCCACTATAGGAACGGTTACCACTGTAGGAGCGGTTGCCGCTATAGGAACGGCTGCCTGACGAAGAGGGACGTGAAACGCCGGTGTTACGCGTTGCCACACCACTGCTGCTGCGTGTGCTCATGTTGCCAGAGCTGCGAGTTGTGGCGTATCCAGAACGGGTACGGGTCGTCACATTACCCACCCCATGGCTACGGTTGCCGCTAGCACCACGAGAGGTGATTCCTTGACGGCTACCAGTGCCGCCCAAACCCACGCGGCCACGGGTATTACGGTTCGTGGCCAATCCTGCACGGCCACCACCATGACGCCAGCTACCGCTATTGCGGCCTAAATCTGAGTAATGAGGTCTGTCAGGCCTGCCCCAACTGGGATAGTGATGAGGATGTCCCCATCCATACCATCCGGTATATCCCCAATAGTAAGGATTGCGCCAATAGCTGTAATACCAGGGGCCATAGTTCCAGTTCCAGTAATAGGGCCTATAAATACCTGACGTGTACCAGCCGGTGTACCAACCATAGCGCCACGGACTGCTGTACCAGCCCATGTGCCAAGGTTCGTACCAACCTGTGTACCAAGGATAGTAGGAAGAAGCCCATCCATAATCGGAATACATGCCCCAATCGCTGCCAACCACCAGATTGATAGTGGGAGACTCGTCATAATAGAGTTCAACCAGGTCATCGTCATCACTCAGGATCACGACATCGGGGTTATAGAAACGCTCGATGCGACGAGTGTTGGCAAAGGACTCTTCATAGATGGTATCGCCATTGATATCCACCTCATACTCGGGTTCAAAGTTGCCGCGACGGTTATACTCGTCAACGTCGCGCTCCTCGCGGTAATTGTCTTTGGCAACAGTCTTGTACTTCTCGGGGACTTCTCCATAGACAACAACGGTCTTGGCTGGTGTTTCGACCTTGGTCTTCACCGTGCCTGAGGACTTGCTGGCATCATAATAGATGTCGTCGTAGTCCTGAGCCTGAATCACCGAACCGGCGCCCAGCACCAGTAAGGCTAAAATTGATAATAATCGGTACTTCATAGCTATTACGTTTTAAAAATTCATAAATATCTTGTTTGCTTTTTAGACAAGAATCGATTAAAAAAGTTTAAGATGAATGTAACAACTTTTAAAAGTTTTAAAAGCGCTGCAAGTTATAAACCAAAAGGCACAAATCGCATTTTTAATAGTGAAAAAAAACTAAATGCCCTCATTTTTTAACCGCCCGGCGCACCCATTGAATGCAATAACCATGCCAAGAACCATGATTGCAAATAATTGAGTACCTTTGCAGACTCAATGTCATGTGACATTAGATAGAAAGAATTGCACTAATGGGCCGGGAAAAGGTTTTTAGATTCAAGCAATTTGCGGTGCTGAACGACCGCACGGCGATGAAAGTGGGCACCGACGGGGTCCTGCTCGGGGCTTGGTGTCCCGTTGCGGGAGCTCGACACGTGCTCGACGTGGGCACGGGTTGTGGTGTCATAGCCCTGATGATTGCCCAGCGCAACCACGAAGCCGTCATCACAGGCATCGATATCGATCATGATGCCGTCCAGGAAGCCACCCTCAATTTTGAGCGATCGCCATGGAGCGACCGACTGACCGCCGTGGAAGGCAATTTCAATGACATGAGCACCAGTGGCTTTGACGTCATCGTCTCTAACCCACCCTTCTTCACCAATGGTGTCCTCCCCGCTGGCGATGCACGCATCGCTGCGCGGCACACCCAATCCCTGACTTATCGGCAACTTATCGAGGGTGCCGCCAGGTTGCTATCCAGCCACGGTGCTCTAGCATTGATTTCACCCACCGATGCCGAGGGTGAGATCATCGAGGCAGCCACCTTTGCCACGTTGCCCGTGCGCCAGGTGACACACGTCATCCCCGTGGATGGCGCTCTCCCCAAGCGCACCTTGTGGCTCCTCACTCCACGCGACATCGCCTACCATGAAGACACCTTAACCATTGCCAACCGCGACGGCACTTTCACACAAGAATACATTGAACTGACAGGTGACTTCTACTTGAAAATGTGACGCTAAAAAAAAACAAAAGTCCCGTGACACCTTAGAAATGCCGGTCGGGACCTATATGTTTCGTGTCTCGTGATGCTTCGTCAGCAGTTTGACACAAGGTTGTTGAAGTGTTTTATTATTAAGAAAAAGTCAGTTTTATTTCGTTTGAAGCGTTCTTTCTTCATCGAAGTCGATATATTGACTTACAAAAACGAGAAAAGTTTAATCAAACGACTTATTTTAACATACCTTAACTATTCTGACCCATTAAAGACAGCCAACACCCCCATTAATGGGGATAAGAAAAGGACACAAACACCATTTTTAGGTGATTGTTATGCTTGAAATGATATAGTAATTTTGCAGATTGGAATTAAATACAGACACGAAATGGCAACAGACCAAAACAATAATCGTATTAAGACCCGCCTGCTCGATGACGAGCCGGTGGGCAAGACAGTGCAGGTCGTCCGGGTTATGGGCGACGGCGCCTTCAGGCAGCGTTTACTGGAGATGGGGTTTGTGCGCAGCGCTCAGGTCACAGTTCTGAAAAACGCTCCGCTCAAGGATCCGGTGGAATATATGATCCTGGGGTCGCACATTTCACTGCGCCACAGCGAAGCCGCCCAGATCGAAGTGACTGACAAGGATGCCGAGTTCTGCGACCTGGAAGATGCTTACAACGGCATCGTTGAAACCGAGGTAGCTGCCGCCGACCCGATGGCCGACGACGTGCTGCGCGTGGTGCTCGTGGGCAACCCCAATTGCGGAAAGACCTCTCTCTTTAACAATGCCACCGGCGCTCGCGAAAAGGTGGGCAACTACGGCGGAGTGACCGTGGACAGCAAGGAAGGGTGGTTCAATATCGGGGGACACAAAGTGCAACTAGTGGACCTGCCCGGGACCTATTCGTTGACCGAATACTCGCCAGAGGAAATGTATGTCCGCACCTACATCCGCGATAATCGCCCTGATGCCATCCTCAACATTGTTGACGCCGGCAATCTGGAGCGCAACCTGTACCTGACCACCCAGTTGATGGACATGAACATCCCGATGGTCATCGCTCTGAATATGTGGGACGAGCTCGAGAAGAGCGGCGACCACCTGGATATTGAGATGATGAGCAGGCTGCTGGGAGCACGCATGATTCCCATGACAGCCTATAACGGCAATGGCGTGCATGAGGTGCTGCAAGCCGTCATGGATGCCATCGACGACAGCGAACAAGACACCTTGCACCACAACGTGAACTATGGCACCCTAATCGAAGACTGCCTGAAAAATCTGGGCGAAATGTGCCCAGATTTGGACAGGTACACCGTGCTCAAAATCATCGAGAACGATCAGCATGCCATCGACTTGCTCAATGGCAAAGATGATGCCGAAAAGATCAAACAGGCGGCTGCCGACATGCGCCAGCACATCGAGCGCGATTTCAATGACGACATTGTGAGCATCATCACCGACTTGAAATACGGGTTTGTAAGGGGCGCCCTAGCCGAGGTCCTTGTGCCTAATCCCGAACGCAGCACTGGCGAGACCAAGCCCGGCTACTCGCTTGACCGCCTGCTGACCAACCGCTGGCTGGCGTTGCCCATACTGCTGATATTGATGTGGCTGATGTTTGAAGCGACTTTCACGCTAGGCGCCTATCCGCAGGAGTGGATTGAAAACGGTATCGGATGGCTGGGCGAATGGATTGGCAATGCCATGCCCGACGGCATCTTGCGCGACTTGATTGTCGATGGCATCATCGGCGGCGTGGGAGGCGTACTTGTGTTCCTGCCGCAGATTCTGATACTGTTCTTCTTTATCTCACTGCTTGAGGACAGCGGCTATATGGCGCGTGCCGCATTCATCGTGGACCGCATTATGCACCGCGTGGGCTTGCACGGCAAATCTTTTATCCCCTACCTCATCGGCTTTGGATGTGGTGTTCCTGCAATCATGGCAACACGCACACTTGAGAACCGCCGTGACCGACTGGTGACCATTCTAACCGTTCCGTTCATGTCTTGCTCTGCCAGGCTTCCGGCCTATCTGTTGCTGGTAGCAGCCTTCTTCACGGCCAACCAGGGTCTCATTCTGATGAGTATCTATTTAGTGGGCATTCTGGTCGCCGCACTCACTGCCATCGTCATGAGCAAGACCTTATTGAAGCATGACAAGTCCCAGTTTGTGATGGAGTTGCCACCCTATCGCAAACCCACCGCCCGCAACGCCACCATCCACATGTGGAGCAAGGGCAAACAGTACTTGCAGAAGATGGCCACCATCATCCTTGCCGCGTCCATCATCGTATGGGCACTGGGATATTTTCCCCGCCACGATGGGCAGACTCCGCAGGAACAGATCGAGAACTCCTTCATGGGACAAATGGGCAAGGCCATTGAGCCAGTTGTTGCACCCTTGGGGTTCAACTGGCAGATGGGAGTAAGCGTCCTCACTGGCGCAGCGGCCAAGGAGATTGTTGTCTCGACGATGGGAGTGCTCTATACCGGCGAGGCCGATGCGACCGAGGAGTCGGCATCGCTCAAGGAAAAACTGCAAACCGCCACCAAGCCCGATGGCGAGCACGTGTTTGATCCCATAGTTGCCTATTCGTTCATGCTCTTCATCCTGCTATACTTCCCATGCATAGCGGCACTGGCGGCCATCAAGCGTGAAGCGGGCACCAAGTGGATGATTTTCGAGATATTCTATACCACTGGTGTGGCGTGGCTCATCTCATTCTTGTTCTACCAAGTGGCCAGAATCTTATAGCGTATAACCACCTGACTAAAGGATTCATGACATGACAACATCAACGTTGATTCAGACAATTGTAGTGCTCGGCATCGTTGCCGTGGCACTGGTATATGTGCTTAGACGCGTCATCAAGACCAGCCGCGGCAATGGTGACTGCGGCTGTGGTTGCGGCAAGAATTGCAAGTGCAAGAATCATCATTAATAGATATCGACCATCTTTTTCCAGTCATAGGGAGCCTCCTTGAATGTCTGGGAGATGAACCTGGCCATACATCTTAACAGGTAAGCGCCAACGATAATCTCGCAAAGCACTATCGGGATATTAAGCGGGAACAGGAAATTCAGTTTCCTGGTAATCAGTATGTTTTGAATCAAGTAAATTTCAAGGCACATTCCTCCTATAAAGCGGATAACCAGGTTTCCCCATTTGGTATTGTATACCGAACGAGCCCATTTTCCATTGGCCCACAGGTAGAGGAAATAAAGTGCCATCATCATGGGAAAGACCGTGAACACGTGCAACGGAGCAAATTGTTGTTGCCCTGTGGTCACGCCCAGCAATACATAGAAAAAGGCAAGTCCGAGCAAGGCAAGGAGCAGATTACGCCATTGAGGTTTGGACTGCTTTTCGTGAGACATCATGCCTACTCTTGCGCCAAACAGCATGAAGACAAAATACAATATCCACTTGTACCTGATGTAATCATTGCCAAACAGATTGAAATATGGCGGGAAGTCAGTCATGTAGAACCAGACAAACAGCGCCACAACAACAATGCCCAGCACCCAATCGATTCGCTCTCTGAGATACAACCCTATTAGATATAGAAAAACATAGTAAACCATGATCACCGTCACAAACCATTGACCACCATGCAGGATAACCGTATTGATGTCATATTTTAATACCGTGAACGTGCATAACACGATAGACACGGCAAAGACCGAAGGATAGATGCGGTTGATGCGACGTTTGTACCAATCAGGGAAATCCTTGATGTTGCTGAACGGTTTCATGAACAACGTGAAACCAGAGCAGAAGAAAAACAGAGCATTCCCTATCGCACCGCCAGTGCTCAAGAAACTGAAGTCGACATAGAGAGACTTCAGGTGAGTGTTTGTTATCAAGAGAATAGCGATAAACTTGAGGATGTCAATGCCGATATTCCGTTCTTTCATAGGCCAAATTGATGAAAATGAAACCTTAACCAAAGAGATATCTAAAAGCGTCTTCGACACGGGCAACTTCAACAACCCGTATGGTCCAGCCATCGCGTTTAACGCCCTTGAGGTTATTTTTGGGAATGATGATGGTGTCGAAGCCCAGTTTCTGGGCCTCGGTAACCCGTTGCTCACAACGTGTTACCTGGCGAATCTCGCCCGAAAGGCCCACCTCACCGGCAAAGCACACATTATTATTAATAGCCATATCGACGTTGGAAGAGAGAATCGCGCTGATAATCGCGAGGTCAAGAGCCGGGTCATTGACCTTGATACCGCCAACGATGTTGAGAAAGACATCCTTTTGGGCAAGCTTGAACCCCAGTCGCTTCTCGAGCACAGCAAGCAGCATGTTCATGCGCCGCTGATCAAAACCCGTCACCGACCGTTGTGCAGTGCCATAGGCAGCCGTGCTGACCAGGGCCTGGACCTCGATAAGGAATGGGCGCATACCGTCGATGGTAACGCCAATGGCGGTGCCTGACAACTCCGACTCCCTGTCGCCGAGCAATAACTCACTGGGATTGGTCACCTCGCGCAGGCCGTCCTCTTTCATCTCATAAATGCCTATCTCGCTTGTGTTGCCAAAGCGGTTCTTGATGGGACGCAGGATGCGGTACAGGTAGTTGCGGTCACCCTCGAACTGTATGACGGCATCCACAATGTGTTCAAGCACCTTGGGGCCCGCGATGCTGCCCTCTTTGTTGATATGGCCGATAAGGATCACCGGCGTATAGGTTTCCTTGGCATAGCGCTGGAAAGCGGCTGCACACTCACGCACCTGGGTCACACTGCCCGGGGCGCTCTCGAGCTGCTCGCTGGCGATAGTTTGGATAGAATCGACAATGATGAGTCCTGGTTGGAACGCGCGAATGCTGGCAAAGATATTGTCAAGCGATGTCTCGCACAACAAGTAGCACTCGCAGTCCATGCGGCCGCCGGCAATGCGATCGGCACGCATGCGCAACTGCTGTGGGCTCTCCTCGCCCGAAACATAAAGCACGCGGCGCGAACGAATGCGCAACACATTCTGCAAAACAAGGGTCGATTTACCAATGCCCGGTTCGCCACCCAACAGCACAATGCTGCCCGGCACAAGGCCACCGCCCAGCACCCTGTTGAGTTCATTGCTGGGCAGATTGATGCGAGGCTGGTCCTCGGCACTGATCTCCGAGATTTTGACCGGTTCGATTGTCCTGTGACCGCTGTCGCCCACAGGGCCATAACGCATCGACGATGACGACTTGGGTGCCTTGGGTTCCTCGATATAGGTGTTCCATTCACCGCAGGCGGGACACTTGCCGAGCCACTTGGGTGACTCGTTGCCGCAATTCTTGCAATAATAGGTGGTCTTGACGGTTTGCTTGGCCATAATGGACGGATATAACAGATGAAGACGGATTTGACAGTTTAACGCCTGTAGAACTCACTGATTGTTATTGCGGCGGCGACACCCACATTGAGCGACTCGCTGCCTGCGCTCTTGGCTTTGGGAATGAGCAATCGCTGATCCACATGCTTGGCCACCTTGGCTCCGATGCCCTGGCCCTCGTTGCCAAAGACCACAAAGCCCTTCTTGCCCAGGTCACTCTGATAAATATCCTTGCCATCAAGGAAGGTGCCATAAACTGGCAAATCAGGATAACTCTCGAACAGACCTTCCAGATCCACATAGTGCACCTTGACACGTGCAATAGCGCCCATCGTGGCTTGTACCACCTTGTGTTTATAAACATCGACCGTGGTTCGGCTGGCAAAGATGTCACGAATGCCGAACCAATCGGCAAGTCTGATGATGGTACCCAGATTGCCAGGATCCTGGATGTTGTCGAGAACTATGTTCAGGCTATCAGCGACACGGGCACTGTCGATGGTGTCAACAGGTTTCTCGTAGACGGCAATGACATCGCTGGGCGTGTCAAACTGAGAAATACGCGCCATCTGTTGTCCATTGGCAAACACGATTTTGTCATAGTGCTCGGCCGTGCCGCACTGCTCATACCACGAGCGCTTGGCAATGAGCCAGCGGCAATTAAAGTGCTGCCACGTGTCGCGCACACACTTGGTCCCCTCGGCAACAAACAAGCCTTCGTCATCTCGATATTTCTTGGCTGCAAGGCTTTTCACCACCTTGAGGATGCCATTGTTCATGTCCATCATAGTGCTTTACTCTCACGTTTTGCCACCAGTTCGTTGAACTGCAGCAGGGTGGTACAAAATTCCTGGCTCAGCAATGAGATGACCTGCTGCGACACCTCGGTGGAGACATCCATGGTAGCCGAGGCAATGGATCCTGCAATTGCGGCCAGCGTGTCGGCATCACCAGCAAGCGATACCGCGAGCCTGATGACATCCTCATAGTCCTTGCCTTCAAGGAAACAAGTGATGGCCTCGGGGACAGTGCGCTGGCAGGTTTCATCAAAGGTGAACGTCGGACGTATCTCGTCAAGAGTGCGCGACAGGTCGTAGCCGAACGTCTGTGACACATAGTCGCGAATCTCCTGTTTATCTTTTCCTTGACGGGCCAGGAAGATGGCTCCGGCAGTTGCCTGAGCCCCCTTGATACCCTCGGGGTGGTTATGAGTAACCTCGGCCGAGATTTTGGCCAGTTCCATGGCCTCATCAAGAGTTTTGGCATAATAGCCGACAGGACTCACACGCATCGCCGACCCATTACCAAACGAGTTGTAAGGTTGAGGATTATTGCTGAGAATCCAGCCGGCGAATCGGCCGCCATATCCACGGTCAACATATCTCCTGCACAGGTCAAGCATGATTTCGACCAAGTTCTCGGGCGTGTGTTGCCCATCCTCGAGCAACCAGCGGGCATTAGCTATGGTAAGCACCGTGTCGTCGGTGAAGGTGCTCTCGGGCGTGAACAGATCAAAGTTATAGTCACGCGTCGGGTTAAACTCGTATGCCGACCCTATCACATCGCCGGCAATGGCTCCAATAATTCCTTTCATAGTACTTTTATATTTTTTGAGATTACAAATTTACAACATATTCGCCAATCATGGTGCACTCGATGGCACAATTCTTCACTCAAGAGACCCAAGGGATAAGATACTGGTTACCCATTCGAGGTGTGGCGGCAGTAACAGGCTGAGCATCAACAATGGGACGGCGCATGGTGGCAAGGGCAGTGACATCACGCCAGCCCTGCGTGCAGTTGCGCACAGTCAACACAGCCATGCCCGCATAGCGTCCGGCAATATCAAGCAAGGCTCTTTTCACGGCATCAAGGCTCACAAAGTCAGATCCGTTAACGCTGGCCAGACGGCGACCATTGCACTCCAGGGTGGCATAAATCATGTCGCCCAAATTCACGATGTTGCAGATGTTCATGTTCATAGTCATTCCTCCTTGTTTAGTTTTTACACTGCAAAGTTAAAACGACACAGTGCCAAAATCAGGCACTCTAAACATAAAAAATCTTAATCTGCAAAAAAACTGTGAGATGGAGATGGAGACAGCCGCAATAGAGAAACGCTACGAGCGCGAGATCTCGATGGCAGAGGGCAACAAGTTCAAGACGAAACGCCTTGAGCAGCAGAAGCAGAAAGAGGTGGCCCAGGTCAAGAACGAGGCGAATAGAAAACTGTTCGCCATGCAGGTCATCCAGGCCGTGGCCCAGACGGCGACCGCCGCCTTGAACGCCTACTCCAGTGCTGCCGCCATCCCTGTCG
>CAMJZI010000006.1 GCA_946410185.1 uncultured Porphyromonadaceae bacterium | reverse complement strand
CATAGTAGTTGCTGAGCAACTCGCCGGTGACCTTGGTCACGCCGTACATCGTGCGGGGCTGCTGGATGGTGTCCTGGGGCGTGCCGTCCTTGGGCGCGTTGGGGCCGAAGGAACCGATGCTGCTGGGCGTGAAAACGGCGCAATGCTTCTCGCGCGACACCTCGAGCACGTTCATCAGTCCGTCGATGCCGATGTGCCAGGCCAGCTGTGGCTTGTTCTCGGCAACGGCGCTGAGCAGGGCGGCCAGGTTGTAGATCGTGTCAATGTTGTACTTGTCGACCACGGCGCCAATCTGTGCGGCGTTGGTGATGTCAACGATTTCCGAAGGGCCGCTCTCAGCGAGTTCGCCCTTGGGTTCGGCACCAGGAATGTAACCGGCCACCACATTGCCAGTGTAGATGCCTCTCAACTTCATTGTCAGCTCGGAACCGATTTGTCCCGTAGAGCCGATGATCAGGATATTTTTCATTGCAGTATCTCTAATAAAATTATGTCTAGGTTTATGTTTTATTAATCAAGGCACAAAAATACACTTTTTATCGATATCGTGCAACAAGACCCCTCTTTTTTTCTTTCTTGCCGTCGATGGGGAGGTTATTTTTTGATGGTGCGATGGAATTATGGGGAATTATGGGGTTTTGTGGAGTGGTATTTAGATAAAAGAGTTATCTTTGCAGTTGTGATGAGGTGTATTCGTTACATATCGCTCGTGTTGTTCTCGCTGCTGTCGCTGGTGGGGTGGGGGCAGGAAGTGGCTGTGGATACAGTCGCACAGACCGACACGACGGTTCGCATGAGCAAGCTGCAGCTGATGAAGGCTCGGGCACAGGCACGCATCAATGAGAAGATGAACGAGCCGTGGGACACGATTCGCGACAACGGCTACTGGTGGCGTGCCATGAAGCACGGCAAGGTGGATCTGGATGGCGGGTCGATTGACTATCCGGCGTTTATCGACTTCTGCTGGAAGGTGTATAAATGGGGCGACAAAGCGTTCAATAGTTATGACACGGCCTATGTGGTGAGCACTGGCAAGAATTGGAAATTCATGTTCAAGTCCAACAACTGGAGTGACAATTACACCGGTGAGCCAATGAGGGTGGTGAATTTTGACATGCGCAGCAAACTGGCGGCCAACATGGGTTTGCAGTTGTCTTTTATGGCTGTGAGCGTGGGCTTTACGATAGGTGTTACCAACTTGATCAATCACGAGAAGGTGTCCAAGAAGCTGGACTTCTCCTTCACATGTGCCCGCTTTGCCGCTGATGCCTACTACATGGAGAACCGTGGTACCACGACCGCCTGGTTCAAGTGGAAAGAGGATGGCGAGAAACAGGGGTACAAGTTTGAAGAGTTTGGGGGCCTGCACCGCAAGGCATACGGGCTGAGTGCGTACTATTTTTTCAACAACCGCCGCTATGCCCAGGCAGCCGCCTATTGTTTCTCCAAGTACCAGAAGCGCAATGCCGGCTCACTCATAGCAGGCATCTGCTTGCAGCATCGCGACATGAGCATCGAACTTGACGAACTGCCACAGGCTGTGCAGGAACTGATACCAGCGGGAGAAGAGATGCCGCGGTTCCTCTATAACGACTACTGCCTGCTGCTGGGCTACGGCTATAACTGGGTGCTGGGGCGCAAGTGGCTGCTGAACTTGACAGTTGCCCCCTATGTGGGCTACCGCCACCTGTTGGCGACCAATCACGAGGATCGTGCCAGTGCATGGTCTCTCAACCTGCGCGCCCGCTTGGGAGCCGTTTATAACCACAAGCGGTACTTTGTGGGGCTCCAGAACTATGGCGACTTCCATCGCTACAAGTCTGAGAGGCACCACTTCATCGGTTCCCTGCTCGACTTTACCGCCCTGGTGGGTATCCGTTTCTGAATACCTGTTGAAAAATAATTGCAACGGGGTGTGGCAAGGTTGGGAGAAAAGTATTATCTTTGCCTTTCTATAACACAGACCATTTTGTAATCCGATGAGTGACAAGTATATCGTTTCGGCGCGTAAGTACAGGCCGTCCACGTTTCGCAGCGTTGTCGGCCAGCAGTCATTGACCCACACATTAAAGACGGCGATTGCCAGCGGCAGGCTGGCCCATGCCTACCTCTTCTGCGGTCCGCGCGGTGTGGGCAAGACGACGTGTGCCCGCATTTTTGCCAAGACCATCAATTGCGAGCACCCCACGCCCGAGGGCGAGGCCTGCAACGAGTGCGCGTCGTGCAAGGCGTTTAACGAGCAGCGCTCTTACAACATCAATGAGCTGGATGCCGCGTCCAACAACAGCGTTGACAACATCCGCGACCTGACCGACCAGGTGCGCATCCCGCCTCAAACGGGACGCTACCGCGTCTTCATCATCGATGAGGTGCACATGCTGTCACAAGCCGCCTTCAACGCCTTTCTCAAGACCCTGGAGGAGCCGCCCGAATATGCTATCTTCATTCTTGCCACTACCGAGAAGCAAAAGGTTATCCCCACCATCCTGTCGCGCTGCCAGATCTATGACTTTGCACGCATTACCGTGCCCGACATTGTTCAGCAGTTGCAGTATGTGTGCGAGCAAGAGAGCATCGAGGCCGAACCCGCCGCGCTCAACGTCATTGCCCAGAAGGCCGACGGCGCCATGCGCGACGCCTTGTCCATCTTTGACCAGGTGGCCGCTTCGACCGAGGGGCACATCACCTACCAGAGCGCCCTCGACAACCTCAATGTGCTTGACTATGACTATTACTTCAGGCTGGTGGAGACGTTCCTCGCTGGCGATGTCATGCAAGCATTGCTCATCTATAAGGAGATACGCGACAAGGGCTTTGACTCGCAGTTCTTTGTTAACGGCCTGGCACAGCACCTGCGTGACCTGATGGTAGCCAGCACACCACAAACCCGCAAACTGCTCGAGATGAACGACGAAGTGGCCCAGCGCTACGGCGAGCAGAGTGCAAAACTGGCACCGGCGTTCTATTACCGTGCCCTGGACCTGTGCAACACGTGCGACCTGAATTACCGCAACGCCAGCAGCAAGCAGCTGCTGGTGGAGCTGACACTCGTCAAGTTGTGCCAATTGGTTGCACCCCAGGCCCAGCAGCCCGTTCAGCCATCTATTCAGCGGATTGCAACCCAACCATCGCAGCAGCCCCAACGCCCGGCCGCCCGGCAAGCGCAACAACCGCCAGTGACCGATAGCGCCCAGCAGCCGCCTCACCCGGCCGAACGGCCGCCACATCCTGCCGACATGGCTTCCCATCCGTCACAAGCCGCTCCGGCCCCACGCCCTGTGGCTCATGCGCAGTCATCGGCTCAGCCCATGCCGCATGCCGTGGGCACTACACCCCGCATCATGGTGAATGTGACCAATACTGCAGTGCCCCAGCAGCAGGCAGCCCCTGCGGCCACGGCACAACGCACCCAGCCATTCACCACCGAACAGTTGTCGGCTGCATGGCATGGTTACATTAACGAGCATCCGCAGGAGAGGGCCTTGTGCACCACGATGTCCTATGCGTTGCCCAAACCAGGTGACCATGCCGAGCACTATGTGGTGACAGTTGGCAGCCCCACTGAGCAGAAAAATGTCGAGGAGCACAAAGAAGCACTCATGAAATACCTGTGTGATGCCGTCAAGAACGACCGCCTGTCGCTGGATATCGTGGTGAGCGAGGAGCCCATCGACACGCCCAAGATACTGTCGCCCCGCGAAGTCGTCGAGCAGATCAAGCAGCACAACCCCGCCTTTACCCAGTTCCTGAAAGACTTTGATCTGGGCCTTGCCTGATTTTTAACTGCAGTTGTCGATCAGGGTCAAGGGATGGCGTTGATTGCGGCGGCCTTGACGGTGAAAAAGTTGTTGGCATCGGATTTCAACAGGTTGTACTCGCTGTGGTTGCCCCACGATGCGGGTTTATCCTCGATTATGGTGTCCTCGCCAGTTTCGTTATAAACGTAAGGCTCGATGCGGCTCTGCCACGAGCGGATACGGGCTTGTGCCGAGGTACGGTCCATCAGGGCGTTCTTTTCATCAATTAATTCTTTGAGATAGGCTATGTATTTGGCCTTGAAGTCGTTAAACTTCAGGATGCGTGCAATGAGCCTGTTGTTGTCGTTACCCCAGTTGAGCGGGTTTTGACGGCCTGCATCGTCCTGCATGCCACACCGCAGACTGGTGCCCAGCGTGTTGTCATAGTCATAGGGGATGAAAAAGAACTTGTAGCCCGTTGTGCCCCGTGCATTGAAGTAGATGTAGTAGTTGTTGGCGTTGTTCCAGTAATCGTCCCACATGCCCACGGCCACATTCACGGCATAGGTCTTGAGCAACAAGTCCACATCGGTGACCTCCTGGATCCAGGAGTAGAACTCGTTGTCGCTCAGGTTGGTGAGTTTGTTCATGAAATCAACAAGTTGCTCCTTGGCGCTGTCAAATTCCTCGGTTTGCGTCTCCAGGGTATAGGCGTGGCGGTCGTCACTGTCGTCGTCATACCAGATGTCGCCATTCGGGTTGTTCAGGCCTGCAGCAGCATTGCGGCATTTCCACAAGTAGCCGTTGCTGGACCCGAAAAGGTCTTTGCGGTCTTTAAGGTACCGCTTGTCGATGGGCTCAAGCATCTCATAAACACCATAATAGACCTCATGGCTGTCCCCCTCGACGTGTAGCCACAGGCGGCAGTAATTGTCTCGAATGGCGGTCCAAATGCCCGCGCGGCGGAAAAGCTCGAAACAGAACATCTCTCGCACATAGGCTGGATCGTCCTTGAACCACTTGAGGTGAAGTTTGCGCACACCCTGAATGGTGTGTGCGTCATCATCGACATATTTGCGCAGATTCACGCCAAAGTGAGCATGGTGCCAGTCGGTGTTGTCGCGTTGGTGCATCTGGCCGTACCAGCCCTCGGGGCGGCGTCGCGACGTGTTGCCCTTGAGACGCAGTCCCACGCTGTCGATGACCGTGGTCTCGCCCTCCTTGGTAAACGAGAGAGTGCCCATGACATATTGCGTTGTAAAACTGTTGGCATCGTAGAGAGCCAGGAGCCTGTTCCACTCATCCAGGCTCACGCTCAGGGTCAGTTCGGGAATGGCCTCATCGTCCCACACATAGTCGTATCCCTGCTTGACTGGTTCGGGTATGCTGCCTCCCAGCAGATAATCGATGAGGGTGGAAACATCGGCGATATTGACTTCGCCGTCATGGTTGGTGTCGGCGCGCTTGCGGCAGTCGTAGTTGGCAAAACCGCCTAACAGGATGTCGATGACAGCGCTGACATCGGCGATGTTGATCTCACTGTCGCCATTCACATCGCCCACTTCCAGACTGAACGGGTCGGGCACATCAGGCTCTGCATAGGCTTGGATGTTGAAAGTGAGGTTGTTGAGGTTGAAAGTGAAGGTGTAATCCTCGTCTTCGCCCGTGAATCTGTAGGCATGGTCATTGTTGGCCTTTTGGGTCGAATAGGTCTCGTTGAGATCGACCACTTGGCTGTTGTTGCCCAGGGGGCCGAAGCGATGGTTAGTGTTGAAGTCGTTCCAGTCGCTGGTAAGGCCGTCGGCGAAGACAAACCATACCGTGCCGCTGACGTGGACGGTGAGGGTGTAGATGCCCGGGACTGTTTCGCCCATTTCCAGGCCGTTGGCCGGGTTCCAGTTGCCAAAAGGGCCGCTGCCCACCATATAGATGGCCGCTTGTGCCGGCAAAAACGCCAGCACAAGAGCCATAATAGTGAGTTGGTAATACTTTTTCATCTTGAATTCTGGTTATGGGAACTTGGTCCCCTTAAAAATGGGATAATCGTTTAGGCACTCACTTATTCCTTGTCATACCAGGTCGAGTACATGAGGTAATTCTTGGCGATTTTCACGTTGATCTCGCTGGCCTGCTTGGGGTCAACCATCTTCTTGAATTTCGCTGGAGAACCCGCCCACAGCTCGTGAGGACCCACCTTGGTGCCACCCAGCACAACGCTGCCGGCTGCAATGATAGCGCCCTCGCCGATTTCGGCATGGTCCAGAATGACACTGCCCATGCCGATGAGCGCCATGTCGCCGATTTTGGCACCGTGCACAACCACGTTGTGGCCGATGGACACATCGTTGCCAATTTCGGTCACGGATTTCTCATACAGGGTGTGTATCACGCTGTTGTCCTGGATGTTGACACGGTTGCCGATGGTGATGGTGTTGACATCGCCGCGCAGCACGGCATTGAACCAGATGCTGCAGTCGCGACCCATGGTCACGTCGCCCACAACAACGGCGTTGTCGGCCAGAAAACAATTCTCTCCAATCTTGGGCTCGAAGCCTCTCACTTTCTTGATGATAGCCATTATATGTTTTAGTTTTTAGTTTTTAGTTTTTAGTTTTTGGCTTTTAGAGTTCTTTGGTTTTGGCGGCGAGCCAGGAAGCCTCGTCGGCATTCAAGAGCGGGGTGATGCGCTCGCGCACCATGCGGTGGTAGTCGTTGATCTGTGCTATTTCCTCAGCGGTGAGCATCGAGCGGTCGATGAGCTGCAGGTCGTAGGGGAAGAGCGTCAACGGCTCGAACGTGAGGAAATTACCAAAATCCTCGGTCTTCTCGGACTCGACGACGAGCAGCAGGTTCTCGGTGCGGATGCCGTATTCGCCTGCCTTGTACAGTCCTGGCTCGTTGCTGGTAATCATGCCAGGCATAAGTTTCACGTCAACGAGGTTGGTGCGGATGCTTTGCGGCCCCTCGTGGCAACCCAGGAAGTGGCCCACGCCGTGCCCGGTGCCGTGCCCATAGGTCATTGCCTCCTGCCACAGTGGCATGCGGGCAAGCACGTCGAGTTGGCAGCCCGTGGTGCCCACGGGGAACTTGGCGCGTTGCAGAGCCAGGTGTCCCTTGAGCACAAGCGTGAAGTCGTGCTTCTCTTGTGGCGAGGGGTTGCCCAGGGTGATGGTGCGGGTAATGTCGGTAGTGCCGTCAAGGTACTGGGCGCCACTGTCAACGAGCAGGATGCCCTCGCCATGCAGGGTCGAGGCGCTCTCGTCGGTCGCCTCGTAGTGCACGATGGCGCCATGCTCCTTGTAGCCGCATATCATGGCAAAACTGTCCTCCTTGTACAGGCTCTGCTGAGCGCGCAGCTCCATGCCCTTGTTCCACACGTCCACCTCGTTGATGGTGCCGCCGGGAGCCATTTCCTCGATCCACTTGAACAGTCGCACCAGGGCTGCGCCATCGCGCTCCATGGCGTGGCGGAACCCACTGATCTGCACTTCGTTCTTGATGCACTTGAGGTCGGTGATGGGAGAGCGGAAGTAAACCTTCTGACAGGGGAGCGCGTTGGCCAGGGTGTCGCTCACACGGTTGGGGTCGATGAGGACCACCTCGTGTTCGTTCACACGTTCCAGGAAGTGGACGATGTCGTCATAGTTGCGCACCCTCACGCCGCAGGCCTTGAGGTGCTGGCGCACCTCGTCGGTCACCTTGTTCTCGTCGATGAACAGTTCCCTGTTGTTGCGTGAGATATAAGCAAAGGCGATGGCTACCGGCGTGAACTCCACGTCGTTGCCACGCAGGTTGAGCAGCCAGGCAATGTCGTCGAGGGCAGTCACCAGCATGGCGGTAGCCTCGTTGTCCTCGAGCACCTTGATCAGACGTTCTATCTTGTCAACAGCCTCTTCGCCGGCATATTGCACGTCGTGGACATAGGCTGGCTCACTGGGGCGTGCAGGGCGGTCGGGCCAGATTCTGTCGGCCGGAAAAAACTCGGTGGCGAGCATGAAACCATTTTCGCCGCAGAATCGCTCCAACTGGTTGGCATCCTGAGCGCTATACAGGCGCCCGTCAATGGCGATGACAGCGTCTTCGTCCAGCACCTGTTGCAGCCACTCGTGGATGGTGGGATCGTTGCCCATATTTTCCTTCATCATCACAAAACCACTGTCAGCCAGTTCGATGCCGGCTTGCAGGAAATATCGGGAATCGGTCCACAGTGCGGCCTGGTCAAGCGTGACCACGGCGGTGCCGTTGCTGCCCGTGAAGCCGCACACCCAGTCGCGAAATTTCCAGTGGTCGCAGATGTATTCACTCTGGTGGGGATCGGTGCCGGGGATGATAACGGCATCAACATTCAGGCGGCGCATCTCCTCGCGCAGCGCCTCAAGGTGTGGAAAAGTCTCTCTACTCATTTGCTATATAGTATTTATGTTATGGTTCCTAGAATAACACCGCAAAGTTACAATTTTATCGATAAAGAAAAACACACCGCTCAAGATTTTTCAATATCGGGCGGTGTGGATTAGTGACGGGTTGAGGCTCTTACTCGATGAGGGGCGTGCCGATACAGCCGTTGGGGGCCTGGATGTGGAGCATGGCGCACACGGTGGCGGCGATGTCGGTCATGTGGGTGAGGCGTGAGGTCTCGCCAGGCGTGACGTGCCAGCCCATGAAGATGAGGGGGATGTGGCTGTCGCTCTGGCTCCAGGTGCCGTGGTTGGATCCTGCCCACTCGATTTTGCCGGCATAGACACCAGTGCGTGGCACGATGTAAATCTCGCCGCTGCGCTGTGGAAAGTAGCCCAGCTTGATGCGCTCCTTGAGCAGGGTGGGGATGGGGTAGGTGTCGATGTTCTCGACATCAATGGCCCATTGGATTTCCTCGGGCTGTTCCAGTGCCAGGCAGGCGGCTCGTTTCACCAGGTTGTAGTCGAGCCTTGCGCTGTCGATAGCAGCGTGATTGAGGCAGAAGGTGTATTCCATCTCGTCCTGTATCAGCTTCTTGACGCCGAACTGATTTTCCAGCTCCTTGTTGGCTGCGACAAGGGCATCGGGGTTGTGCCAGCAGGCACTGGGCAGCCCGTGAGCAGTCATGCGGTGATAGCTGTGGGTGCCGCCATGGTCGGCGCTGAGAAACAGCAGGTAGTTGCCGCGGCCTATTCTCTGGTCCAAAACCTCGATGAAATGGGCGATTTCTCTATCGAGTTGCATGTAGATGGAGTCCACCTTGGGCGAGTGAGTGCCGAAGGAGTGGCTGCACATGTCGGTATTGGAGACGCTGATGGTGAGCATGTCGGTCGCGTCGCCCTGGCCCAGTTGCTCGTTGATGAGTGCCTGCTCGGCCATGGCAAAGGTCAACGTGGTGCCCACGGGCAGGTTGTACACATCGCTTGCCAGCTCGTCGCGGTGCTGCTTGTTGAAGTTGGCGACCCACTTGGGCAATTTGTCCATGTAGTAGGTGCTGGACACCATCGACTTGCTGTCGCCGTCATACCAGTAGGCGCCCACCGGGTGATGGCCGGCGGGCAGGATGGCGGCGCGGTCCTTGAGGGCAATGCCCACGGTGCGGCTCTTGAAGTTGGTGGCCAGTTGCAACTGGTCGGCAATGGTGGTGGTGATGAGGTTGCGTGGCGACTTGCCTCGGGTCTTCTCGTTGCCGCCCACGCCGCGCTCGGTGTCATCCTGCACGCTGGTCACATTCTTGCCGTGCAGCAAGAAGTTGTTGCCGGCGATGCCGTGAAAGGCGGGCGTTGTGCCGGTGTAGATGCTTGCATGGCCCGCGGCGGTGACGGTGGGCACATAGTCGATGATGGTGTTGTTGAAGCGGTAGCCGTCGTGGAGCAGGGTCTTGAAGCCGCCTTCGCCCCACTGGTAGTTATAGAGGTAGTCCCACCTCATCTGGTCCACAACCAGTCCCACAATCAGTCTGGGCCTTTCCACTTGTGCCATGGCGCATAGCCCTGACATCAACAACAGAACAACTAAAGCCTTTTTTTGAAGTGCAAATAATTTAGTCATTTTTTCTTATTATTAATTTGATGGGTTGATACTATCTGCTTGTTCACGACAAGAAAAACAATGAATTGAAATCGGGTCTGCCTGTGCCGTCTGAACTCTCTGCGCTTGTCGTTAAAAGAAATATGATGGTTAGGGATGGCGGGTGGTGCCGCGGACAACCAGGCGGGTTTTGACGATGCGTTTTTCGGCTCGGTCACGGGGCAGTGTTCCCTCGACCAGGCCGATGAGGATGTCGGCGGCCTCTTTTCCCACTTGGCTGCCGCGTTGCTCGACCGTCGTGAGCATGGGGTCGCACACCGTGGCACGAAAGCCGTTGGTAAAGCCGCAGATGCTCACCTCGTCGGGCACTGAATATCCCAGACGCTTGACAACCGACAGGATGCCGATGGCCGTCTCGTCGTTGACGGCAAAGAATGCGTCAGGCGGATTCTCAATCTGCATCATGGTGGGCGTGATGCGCTCGGCATCGGCGCGGTTGTCGCAGATCCTCACGAGCGACTCGTCGAGGGTCAATCCCTTCTTGTACAGGGCATCGCGGTAGCCGTTAAAGCGGTTTTTGGCGATGACCATGCTCATGGGCGCGCCATAGAAGGCGATGCGCCGGCACCCCGTCTCGATGAGGTGTGACACGGCATTCATCGTGCCCATGTAGTCGTCGACCACGACGCGGCTGGCGTTCAATGCCGGGCAGATGCGGTCATAGAAAACCAGCGGCACCCCCGCCGCTTCCAGGTGCATGAAGTGGTCATAGCGCTCGGTGTCCTTGGCCTGTGAGACAATGATGCCGCACACCTTGTTCTTGAGCATGCTCTCGCAGATGCGCACCTCGCGCTCGTAGCTCTCGTTGCTCTTGGCCACGATGATGTGATATCCCCGTGCCGAGGCTTCGCTCTCGATGCCGTCGAGGATTGACGAGAAATAGTAATGCACCAGTTCGGGCACAATCACACCGATGGCCCGTGACGGGTTGCGGCGGCTGTGGCGCAGCTGCTCGGCTATCACGTTAGGGAAATAATTGTGCTCGCGGGCATACTGCTGGATAGCCTGCCGTCGCTCTCGCGAGATGCTGGGGCTATCGCTCAACGCCCGTGACACAGTGGCTACCGACACGCCCAGTTCGCGGGCGATGTCCTTCATTGTCATGTGTTGCTTATCATCCATGTTAATTACGTTTTTCTTGACCCTGACAAGGGTCGGATGCTGTGTCATAGAAATTGGAAACCAAGTGCGAAGATATAACGAAAAAACGAATTGCGCAAACGATTGCATTTGTTTAATGAAAAATTTAACATTATAAAATAAAGATAATTAAAACTAAAAACGCTATTTTTGCCATGTTAAACTTGCCCTAAAACGGCCTGTTGATGGCCGTCGATTAGACAACATGATTGTTCAGGACACGTAAAAAATGGATTAAACAATTAATAACCAACATAATATTAACTTTAAAAATTTAAAAATGAAGCAGGTAAACATCAGAATTCCGTTTAGGATTCTCACCCTTGTGATGGGATTATTCCTGTCGCTTGGAGCCTATGCACAGATTACTGTGAATGGCCTTGTTAAGGATGCTACCGGCGAGCCTGTCATCGGCGCGAGTGTTCGTGTCGTTGGCACGCAACAGGGAACGGTGACCGACTTTGACGGTCTCTTCACCCTCGAAGGCGTGCCCCAGGGCGCCAAGCTCCAGATTTCGTCGATTGGCTACGACACCCAGGAGGTGACCGCAGCCAGCGACGTGGTAGTCACCCTCGCCGAGAGCACCCAGATGCTTGAAAATCTGGTGGTCATCGGTTACGGTGTCGTTAAGAAAAACGACTTGACCGGTTCGGTAGCGGCCCTAAAGCCCGATGCCAAGAACAAGGGTGTCGTTGTGAGCGCTCAGGACATGCTGGGCGGTAAGATTGCCGGTGTGAGCGTCACCAGCGGTGACGGTAGCCCCGGTGGCGGCGCCACCATCCGCATCCGCGGCGGTTCGTCACTGAACGCCAGCAACAACCCGCTCATCGTTATCGACGGTATTGCCATGGATAACAACGGCGTGAGCGGTCTGTCCAATCCCCTGTCGCTGGTGAACCCCCAGGACATCGAGAGTTTCAACGTGTTGAAGGACGCTTCGGCAACCGCTATCTACGGTAGCCGCGGCAGTAACGGCGTCATCATCATCACCACCAAGAAGGGTCGTCGCGGCCAGCGTCCCCAGGTAGCCTACAACGGTAGTGTGACCTGGAGCATGAAGAAGAAGACCATCGACGTGATGGACGGCGACGAGTACCGTGCTTTTGTGAAGAAGATCTTCGCCGGTGACACCCGCGAGGAGACCGCCCTGTCACTGCTTGGCAATGCCAACACCGACTGGCAGAACGAGATTTACCGCACCGCCCTGAGCCACGACCACAACGTGACGCTGGCTGGCTCGGTAATGGATTATCTGCCTTACCGCATCTCGCTGGGTTATACCGACCAGCAGGGTATCCTCAAGACCTCGGACTTCAAGCGCTACACGGTAGCCCTTAACTTGAATCCCTCGTTCTTTGACGACCACTTGACCATGAACCTGAACGGTAAGCTGGCATGGACTAAGTCGCGCTGGGCCGACACCGGTGCTGTGGGCAACGCCGTGCGCATGGACCCGACGCAACCTGTTCGCTCGAGCGACCCGATGTACGACTGCGTTGGCGGCTATTTTGATTGGTTGCAGTTGAATACCACCGATCCAGGTTGGGGCGACTACACCAAGAACGGCAATGCCCCCTACAACCCTGTGGCCATGCTCGACAACCATGACAACACAGGTAAGGCCCACTCGTTTATCGGTAGTGCCGACATCGATTACAAGATTCATGGCTTTGAGGACCTGAGGCTCCACCTGACCCTGGGTGGCGACTTCACTGGCGGTAATGGCCACAACATCAGCGCCAATGTCAGCAACACGTCCAACTACTACGGCAACAACAGCTATTACACCCAGAGCAAGGAGAACCTGCAGCTGAGCACCTATGCCCAGTACTACAAGGACTTCAACGACAAGCACCACTTCGACATCATGGCCGGTTACGAGTGGCAGCACAACTGGCGCAAGGAGTACAACGAGTCATGGGGCACCTACCCCAGCAACTCGTCGCTCGTGTTCACCACCGACGATGCCAAGAACGAAGGCGCCCTCTCGGGCCTTCCTGGCCAGTGGATACCTGGCTATAATTACAACATCGGCGACAGCAAGGCCGGCAAGATCTATGGCTCAGGTGTCTATCGCCAGAATAACGGTCTGGGTTACCGCACCGAGAATTTCCTCGTGTCGTTCTTTGGCCGTGCCAATTATACCTATGATAACCGCTACCTGTTGACCTTCACCATGCGTTATGACGGCTCGTCGCGCTTCAAGAAGCACTGGGCACTGTTCCCGTCGGCAGCCCTGGCTTGGAAGGTCAACGAGGAGGCCTTCATGAAGGACGGCCCCTTCAGCGACATGAAACTGCGTCTGGGTTGGGGTAAGACCGGCCAGCAGGAAGGCATCGGCGACTACAACTATTTCAACAACTACGTTATCAGCAACGGCAGCGTGGGTTCCTACTACGACCTGCTGGGCGACGGTACCAAGGTGAAGCCCAACGTGTATAACCCCGAGCTCAAGTGGGAGACCACTACAACGACCAACATCGGTCTGGACTGGGGTATCATGAATCAGCGCCTGAGCGGTAGCATCGACTGGTATTACCGCAAGACTACCGACCTGTTGAACTGGACCGCCTTCTCGGCACTGACCAGCTTCAAGAACGCCTTCTACAAGAACATCGGTTCGCTGCGCAACACGGGTATCGAGTTCTCGTTGAACTGGAAGGCCATCTCTACCAATGACCTGTTGTGGACCATCGACTACAACCTGACGTACAACAGCAACAAGATTACCGAGCTGCTCGACAAGGATCCTTCGTTCAAGGTGATGACCGGCGGCATCGGCATCAACGGTAACGTCCAGGCTCATGCCGTGGGACATCCCTCTCACAGTTTCTATGTGTTCCAGCAGGTTTACGGTGTGGACGGCAAGCCCATCGAGGGCCAGGTCGTTGACCGCAACGGCGACGGCTCGATCAGCGAGGACGACAAGTACTTCTACAAGTCACCGCACGCTCCCATCACCATGGGTATGGCTTCGCGCATCGACTGGAAGAACTGGGACTTCGGCTTCAGCCTGCGTGCCAGCATCGGCAACTACATGTTCAACAATGTGATGCAGGGTTACCACAACACCAGCACCGCATCGGTACTTGAGGCTGTTTCGGGCTTCTACCTGAACAACCGTCCCAAGTCGTTGGTAGAGCTGGGATGGCAGACCTATGACAACAACACGATCATGACCGACTACTGGGTACAGAACGCCTCGTTCCTCAAGTGTGACAACATCACGCTGGGTTACAGCTTCAACAACCTGTTGAAGAGGGGCTCTTACAATGGCATTGGCGGCCGTATCTACGGCACGGTGAGCAACGTGTTCTGCATCACCAAGTATGATGGTATCGATCCCGAGATCTTTGGCGGTATCGGTGGCGATATCTTCCCCCGTCCCATTTCGTTCATCCTCGGTCTGAGTCTGAACTTCTGATTGAGTTGACACATTATATTTCATTTATCAAGAATAATCACTATGAACAAGTTTTTTAAATATATACAGTGTGCTGTTGCTGCCATGTTGATTGCCGGAGGCTTGACCTCGTGCATCAATGACCTGGACGTGGAGCCTATCGACCCGTCGCTGCAGAGCGATGTCGGTGCCGAGGAGTTGTTCAACAAGTGCTACTCGGTGTTTGCTACCTCAGGCAACGACGGTGGCGACGCAAACCCTGACGTGGATGGTCTGGACGGCGGTTTCCAGCACAAGTACCGCCAGATGTGGAACTCCAACGAGTTGACCACCGACGAGGCCATTTGCGGCTGGGGTGATACGGGTATTCCCGAGTATTGTCACAACTCCTACGACGCCAGCCACCCGATGCTGCGTGGTTATTACTACGGTCTGTGTATCGGTATCACCTTCTGCAACCAGTATATGGAGAAGTTTGCTGACTACGATGCCACGATGACGGCCGAGATCCGCTTCCTGCGCGCCTTCCAGTACTACTTGCTGACCGACGCCTTTGGCGACATCCCCTTCTCTACCGTCATCTCGGGTGATGATCCCGATCAGATGCCCCGTGCCGAGGTGTGCCAGTTCATCGAGCATGAACTGCTGGCCATCGTGGGTGAGGACTCTGGTGACAATAGTAACATCCTGAGTGAACCCAAGCCCAAGAAGTATCACGAGGAGGGCTACGGTCGTGTGGATAAGGCTGCAGCATGGATGCTGCTGGCCCGCCTGTACTTGAACTGGGAGGTCTATACCGGCACCCCGAAATGGGACAAGGCTGCCGAGTATGCCCGCAAGGTCATTGACTCGCCCTACAAGTTGCACACTCAGGGCTACGCCGGTGAGGGTACTGACGGCATCTACCGCGAGTACACGGCCTATCAGACCCTGTTCATGGGCGACAATGGCACCAACGGCGCTTCGGAGGAGGCTCTGTTCCCCGTTATTCAGGATTGTGAACGCACCACCTCTTGGGGCGGCACCAACTTCCTGATCTGCTCCACCTATGACGCCGACATGCATCCCAGCATGTGGGATCCCAACGAGATTAACGGCCTGTATGACAACAGCACGTGGGGTGGCAACCGTGCCCGTCCCGAGCTCATCAGGCAGTTCTTCCCCAACGATGATGCCCCCGAGGCTCACGCCTATGAGGTATACGAGGCTGCCGGCGATGACCGCGCCCTGTTCGAGACCGTCGGTCGCCATCTGAACGTGGAGAATGAGTCAGACTTCACCTACGGATACGCAATCGCCAAGTTCACCAACCTCAAGACTGACGGCAGCAAGAGTTCCAGCATCACTTTTGCCGACTCCCACCTGTTCTACATGCGCAAGGCCGAGGCTTATCTGACCCTTGCCGAGGCACTCTTCCGCCAGGGCAACTCCGACGAAGCCAGGGAGAACATCAACATCCTGCGCCGCCGTGCCCATGCCAATGAGCTGCGCAGCGTGACGCTCGATCAGATTCTGTCAGAGTGGAGCCGCGAGTTCTACTTCGAGGGCCGTCGCCGTGTGGATTTGATCCGCTTTGGCAAGTTTGGTGGCAACAATGATTACCTGTGGCAATGGAAGGGTGGAGCCTATGAGGGTCGCCCCTTCTCGGCTGATCGTAACATTTTTGCCATTCCCAACGATGACCTGATTGCCAATCCGAGGCTGACTCAGAATCCGGGTTATTGATGCTACACCAATGTCTAACATTATATAATTAAGACAATCAAAATATGAAAAAGATATTTTTATCATCACTGATGTTGTTGAGCATGATGCTTGTGTTCACGGCGTGCGAGGATGACCGTGATTCCAATCCCACGCTGGTACAACCCACTGGTTTCACGCTCAATAACCCTGTGAACAACAATGTGGACCTGAATCATTCCACAAGTATCCCCTTCACCTGGTCGCAGCCCGATTATGGCGGCTGGCCAGCTGCTGTGGAATACCAGTTTGAGGTCTCTCCCACCGACAAATGGACGATTTCAGTCGCTCAAGCAAAGGCTGATGAGAGTGGCCTGACGATGGCTAACTATGATGTAGTCAAGGGCGTCTTTGCCGGCTGTAGCGGTGATCTCTCGGCCGTTCAATTGGCGAAGGCGTTAGTAAGGATTCAAAAGTGGACCGAGGATAGTGTGATTCCCGACGAGATGACCGTTTATCTGCGTCTGAGCGCTTCGACTCCCGGAGCCCAGACCATCTACTCCAATGTGCTGCCCATCAAGGTGAGACCATACTATATCAATGCTGATGAGGTCTATGACGTTTGGTATCTTATCGGTGACTGTATCGGTGATGGCTCTTGGCACAACGACGGCGTGGCCAATGTGGGTGAATCACTCATCCCGATGTATCCTGCTTACGATACCGATGGCACATTCATGGCTGGTTCGATGTATGTCGGCTATTTCCCCGAGGGCGGTCAGTTCAAATTCGTTCATATCCCAGGTAGCTGGGACGAACAGCTCAACTATGATAATATTAAGGATCCTGGAAATTTCCTCGAAAGAGAAGAAAAGGACCAGAATATCATTATCAAGGAGGAAGGCTACTACACCATCCTGATTAATTCAGATGGTGAGATTACGATTGAAAAGTATGAGAAAGAGCCTGAACTCTATGAGATGATCTACATGCCTGGCAGCTATCAGGAAACCGCATGGAGTCCATTACTCAACCCGATGAGCGCTGTCAGCACGATGGATGGTTCTCAGAACCATGACTGGTTCATTGGCATGACATTTGGCGAAGATGCTGAAGTCCAGTTCGCTGCCGATCCCTCAGATGAAACCAGCTGGTGGGGTGGCAGTGAGTTCCCCTATGGTATGGGTGCTGTTGGTGGTGACAAGATTAAGGTCACCGCTGACAAGTACTATATTTTCTTCAATGATATTATGGGTACATACACCTTTATCATACCAGCAACTGAGTAATTAATAAACTAGTTTTTCAGTTGTCAGCCTCGGTTGACAATCAACTGAAGGCTGACAACTGAAAACTAAAAACTAAAAAAAGAATATGAAGAAGTTTTTATATATTGCCGCAATGACCTTGATGCTGGCAGGCTGTAGTGAAGACTATAAGGACTGGGCCGAACCTCAGAGCAACCCGCAGGGCACCGAAGTCACATTCGGCACTGCTGCCACACCAACCGAGGTTGACCTGATCGACTATGCCCAGCTGCCTGCAGGCACCAGCACCGTCAAGGTGTGCAACATGACGATTCCCACTTGCAACGACACTAGCTACTATGCCGAGACTTATATCATTCTCGATGGTACTGAGTATGTCTTGACCAACGACGGCTGCATGGATGCTGCGGCACTTAACGAGTATGTAGTGGCCCATTACGGCCGCGCACTGGAGCAGCATGACATTCCTGCAACGGTCAAGTGGGTGATGACCAATGGCACCACCGCAACAACGTTGACCAGCGGTGAGTTTATGATTCACGTGATTCTGGCTCCGCTCACTATCCCCGACTTGTGGTACATTGTGGGTGCCGGTGACAACTCGTGGAACAACCGTGGCATGGAAGATGTTGGCGTATCGCTCGTGCCGTTGTATGGCACCCCTGGTTCGGTGACTATTTTGAAGTATGTGGGCTACTTCCCTGCCCGCAAGGCATTCAAGATTATCCACACGCCTGGTGACAAGAGCGACCAGTTCAGTATGGTTGGTGGAGCTATCGTCCGCAACAATGGCGAGGGCCAGAACATCAGGGTAACCGATGCAGGCTACTACGAAATCACCATCGACACTGACAAGGACTTGATGACCCTGGAAAAGGTGGATATCACTCCTGGCGTATACACTATGATTGGCATTCCTGGCGCTTACCAAGGCTGGAATCCCGCCGGAAATTTAATGACCGCAGTAAGCACCAAGGCTGAGAACCACGACTGGATCGTGAAGGACTTCACCATCACCGAATCTTCAGAGCTCAAGTTTGCCGCCGATGGCGACTGGGCTATAAACTGGGGCGGTGGTAGCGAAGCCTTCCCCTTGGGCATGGGTACCCAAGACGGCAAGAACATGGTGGCTACCCCCGGCACCTATACCGTGATGTTCAACGACATCCTGGGTTACTACTACTTCATGGAGCAGTAACTTTTCAAATCGAGTTGTAAGTTTTAAGTTTTTGGTTTTAAGTAAGAATACCATAGTCTCATCATTTTTCAGGCAATAGTAATCGTACTAAAAACTTAAAACTTACAACTTAAAACTATGATCACATTTTTTATTCACATTATTAATTTATAATCTGTTAAGTTCTATTATGAAGAAATTCTTTACACTTTTTGCAATGGTTGCCATGGCATTGACCATGCAAGCCGACATGTACATTGTTGGCAGTGACCCCTTCGGCAACTGGCATACCTATGCCGGTCAAAAGATGGAAGACAATGGTGATGGCACCTATTCTCTCACCGTTGAACTCAGCGGAACCATCTGGTTTGTATTTGCTGACAACCTCACTCCCACCGATGGTGTCGATGAATGGGATCTGTTCAACGGCGAGTATCGTTTCGGCCCCTCGACCGGTGCTGACCAGAAGGTTGTTCTGGGCGAGTACATCGCTACCCAGAAGCAGGGTAACGGCAACGGCGCTTATCAGCTTGCTTGCGGCAGTGAGCCCAGCGAATTCACCTTCATGTTCGACAGCGAGAACATGGAGTTCATCGTTGAGGGTGCTGCCGAGGTAGACCCCGATTGGACCTATGCCACCGTTGCTGGTAACTCGGCTGCTGTGTTCGGCACCACTTGGGATCCCACCAACACCGATAATGACATGACCATGAACGAAGAGGGCATCTTTGTGCTTGACAAGTACAACTGTCTGCTCGAAGAGGGTAACCTCGAGTTCAAGGTCGTTTCCAACCACGACTGGGGTCTGTCATGCCCTGCCAGCAACTACCAGTATTACATTGAGCAGGCTGGTTACTATGATGTGCACTTCACCTTCGACACCTTGACACAGGAGATTGGCTGCATGGCCGAGCTCGTTGGCGAACCCATTCCTCCCGAACCCATCGAGGCCATGTACATCCTGGGCGAGGTGAACGGCAATGGTTGGGCTCCCAACGTTGGCGTTCCCATGGACACCGAGGACAAGATCACCTACACCGCCAAGGTCGAGGCTACCGGTACTAACACCGAAGAGGGCGACGAGACCCTGTACAGCTACTTCTCATTCACTTCCAAGCTCGCCGAGGGCGATGACTGGGGTGCCATCACCGGCAGCCGTCTGGGCGCCGTCGAAGGTGGCTACCTCGTGAGCGAGGATATGCTGAACGTTCCCATGGAACTCGTGAAGGGCGACAACAGCTTCAAGATTCCTTCAGGCAAGTACATCGTGACTGTCGATGTCGAGGACATGACCGTCATCATTGCCAAGGACAGTGGTGTTGACGAGCTGGTAGCAGGCAAGATTGTCGCTGGCGAGCGCTACTACAACGTGATGGGTCAGGAGGTGACCGAGGCCAACGGCGTGACCATCGTCGTTACCCGTTACACCGACGGCACTGTTAAGACCACCAAGGTCATGAAGTAATCCTGTCTTAATTCACATCAAGACAACAAACCCCTGCGGGGACGCGTCACCATCAAGGCGCGTCCCCGCATTGTTAACCCCGCAAACGATTGCACTGTGAATTTTTTATGACAAAATGCATCAAAAGGGTTTGGTATTGAGGATTTTTAGTAAATTTGCGATAACAATGACAACCAAAATTATAACGCTATCACTATGAAGAAGATTCTTACTACTACGCTATTGGCGATATGCCCGTTGCTGATGCTGGCTCAGGGATGGCCTGCAAACTATGGCGGCGTGATGCTGCAAGGCTTCTACTGGGACTCATTTAACGATTCCAAGTGGCCTGTACTTGAAGCGCAGGCCGATGAGTTGGCCGAGTTCTTCCAGCTTGTGTGGATTCCCCAGAGTGCCAATTGCGGCGGTACGTCGATGGGGTATGACGATAAGTACTGGTTTACCAACTACAATAGCTCGTTTGGAAGCAAAGCCCAGCTGGTGTCGATGATCAACACCTTCAAGGCTAAGGGTATCGGTACTATTGCCGATGTGGTCATTAACCACCGCAAGAATGCTTCGAACTGGGTCGATTTTCCCGCCGAGACCTACAACGGTGTGACCTACCAGCTCAAGTCCACCGACATCTGCCGCAACGATGACGGCGGAGCAGCCCTCACCTGGGCCAACGAGCATGGCTACCAGCTGAGCAGCAACTATGACACCGGCGAGGACTGGGGCGGCATGCGCGATCTGGACCACAAGAGCGAGAACGTGCAGACCAACGTCAAGGCCTACCTGAAGATGCTGCTCGAGGACCTGGGCTATGCGGGCTTCCGCTACGACATGACCAAGGGCTATGCAGCTACGTTCACGGGCTTGTATAATGCCTATGCGGCACCCACCTACTCGGTGGGCGAGTACTGGGACGGTAACGTGACGGCAGTGAAGAACTGGATTGACGGCACCAAGGTGGACGGCGTGGTGCAGAGCGCCGCGTTTGACTTCCCCTTCCGCTATGTGGTGCGCGATGCGGTCAACAACAACAAGTGGAGCAACCTGTCGTCCAACGGCAAGACCCTGAACCAGGATGCCACCTACCGCCGCTACTCGGTCACCTTTATCGAGAATCACGATACCCAGGTGCGTGCCAACGACCAGCAAGATCCCATCCGCCTCAATGTCGAGGCCGGCAACGCCTTCATGATGATTATGCCGGGAACGCCTTGTGTCTTCCTCAAGCATTGGCAGAGCTACAAGGAGGCCATCAAGCAGATGATTTACATCCGCCAGTTGGCCGGAATTCACAACATGAGTACCAACCAGGTGATCAAGAACAGCAGTGTGAATAACTACTATGTGCACCGCACCCTGGGCACCCGTGGCGCCGCACTTGCCGCCATGGGCAACACCGTGTACGAGATACCGTCAAGCTATGTCGAGGTACTGAGTGGCACCAACTACCGCCTGGCATTGAGCAAGACCACCGAGACCGCCTGGGCCAGCAAGCCCAGCGGCGAGTATGCCGGCAAGCAGAACATCACCCTCACCGCAGTCAGCCAGACCGACGATGCCAAGCTGGTCTATACCCTTGACGGCACCGAGCCCACCGCCAGCAACGGGACACAAGTTGCTAACGGAGCCACGATTACAGTGACGCACGACTGCACGCTCAATGCCGGCTTGCTGATCAACGGAGTCGTGAGCGGTGTCATTACCCGCCACTATGTTATCGGTGCCGATGATGGCTTCGAGCCCTATCAGATCACGGTTTATCTCAAGGATCCGACAGTTGCCCCCAACAACTGGCCGCGAGTGAACTTCTACAGCTGGGATAGCAGCGACAATCCCATGAATGGCGGCTGGCCCGGCGAAACGGTTACCGATTGTGTGACCATTGGCGGTACCAAGTTCTACTATCAGACCTATGACATCACGTCCAAGAATTACAACATGAATTTCGTCTTCAACCAGGGTGGCACCACTGCTGGAGAGCACCAGACCGAGGACGTGGTGGGGGTGAACAAAACCAGTTTCTTCGAGGTGACGACCCAGACCAACAAGTATCAGGTGAAAGACGTGACGGCCGACTACCTGCCTTATCTCCCGAGCACCGACGCTAACGGCGATGGCGAGACTAATATCGCCGATGTCAACCTGGTTATCGGCATGATACTGTCAGGCCAGTATGAAATCAACGGCGACGTGAACCGTGACCAGGAAATCAATATTGCCGACGTGAATGCCATTATTGGTGTCATCCTGGGCAAGGCATGACATAATACCTCGATCAAACTGAGATGAGACGAATTATACCATTCCTGTTTTTTGCACTGGTGTCGTTAGGCGCCAGTGCTGCCGTCAATGGCGATGTGAACCATGACGGCGAGGTGAACATTGCCGACGTGAATGCCGTCATCGGCAGGATATTAACAGGTGTGAGCGACGAGGACGGTGACGTGGACGGCAATGGCGAGATCAATATCGCCGATGTGAATGCAGTCATCGACATCATCCTGCATCCCCAGACCCCCTATGACGGTCCCGTGGTGGGCGGTGACATCTCGATGCTGACCAAGTATGAGGCGCACCAGCTGATGGCCCTGCGCTACGGCATCAAGAATGCCCATTACTATGACACCAGCGGCAAGTTGATTGATGATGTCATCACATGGACCAAGCAGCAGGGCTGGAACGCGGCCCGCGTGCGCCTGTTTGTCAATCCCGAAAATGCCTCGGCTGCCGACAAGGGTCAGGGCGTGATCCAGAATCTTGACACGGTCAAGGTGCTGGGCCGTCGCATCAAGGCTGCAGGCATGCAGTTCATGCTCGACTTCCATTACAGCGACAGTTGGGCCGATCCGGTCAAGCAGTTCACGCCAGCCGAGTGGGCCGGCCTTGATGATGAGGCCTTGACGCAGCGTGTGTATGAATACACGCGTGATTGTCTGCGGGAACTCAAGGCTGCCGGAGCCACCCCCGATTACATCCAGACGGGCAACGAGATCAGTTATGGCATGCTGTGGGGTCCAGTGGGCACACCCAATGCCGAACTCAAGAAGTGCTACATGGGCAGTGAAGACAACTGGGGACGCTTTACCACGCTGCTCAAGGCCGCAGTGCGCGCATGCCGCGAGGAATGCCCCATGGCCAAGGTCATCCTGCACACCGAGCGCATCGCCAAGGTTGATATCATGTATAACTTCTATAGCCAGATGCGGAGCAAGGGCGTTGACTATGACATCATCGGCCTGAGTTACTATCCCTACTACCACGGCGATTTGTCTCAGCTCGCGGCGGCGCTCAACAAGTTGAACAATTCATTCCTGGATAAGAAAATCATGATTGTTGAGACCGGCTATAGCTACCACTATCCTGTTGGTGACCATGACTACACGTCTATCTGGCCGCTGACCAACGAGGGACAGCGCAAATTCACGGCCGACCTCATTGCCAAGCTGAAGTCCTATCCGCGTGTCAAGGGACTCTTCTGGTGGTTCCCCGAGGCAAACGAGTATGGATTGGGTGGCAACTACTGGAGCGTTCTTCACGTCAATGACGCATGGTACAACGCAGGATTGTGGAACCATGAGACCGGCAGGGCAACCCCGGCGCTGTATGAACTCAAGAATTTCCTGGAAGAGTGATTTTTGTGAAATAGCGTAAACTATATTGTCCGCTGGAGTGTCGTGCGTGCAGCTCCGGCGGATTTTTTATCTTCCGGATGGCAAACGTCGTTTTCACAGCCACAGCCATCAGGTGTGAAATTTATTACTGAAAAACTGGAGAAAGGCCTTTTTTTAGTAATTTTGCATATTCAAACAAGACTATTGGACATGGTTTTATTGAGTTTTGACACTGAGGAGTTTGATCTGCCTCGTGAACATGGTATCGACATTTCGCTTGAAAAAGGAATTGAGGTCTCGGTGATTGGCGCCAACCGGATTCTTGACATACTCAAGGAAAAGGAGGTCAAGGCCACATTCTTTTGTACCGTGAACTTTGCCCAAAATGCTCCCCAGGTGATGCAACGCATCATTACCGAGGGCCATGAGGTGGCAAGCCACAGTGTGGACCACTGGCAGCAGACTGAGGCGGATGTCGCGCGTTCCAAGGAGATGCTTGAGCAGATGTGTGGTTGCCAAGTCAATGGCTACCGCCAGCCCCGCATGTTCCCTATCAGTGACGAGGTGATAGAGCAGGCGGGCTACCTGTATAACTCATCACTGCATCCAGCCTTTATTCCAGGTCGATACATGCATCTGGACGTGCCGCGTCGCCCCTTCAAGACGGGCAAGTTGCTTCAGATACCGGCTTCGGTCTCACCATGGCTGCGTCTGCCTGTCTTCTGGCTGGCGTGCCACAATTATCCGCAGTGGCTATATCGGCGCTTGTGCTTGTGGACTGTACGGCACGACGGCCAGTTCGTCATCTATTTCCATCCCTGGGAGTTCTATCCGCTGGCCGGGCATCCCGAGTGGAAAGTGCCTTATATCATCAGTCGGCATTCAGGCGATGGCATGGTCAAGCGTCTGAGGGCGCTAATCGACACCTTCAAGCACGAGCATGAGCAATTTGTCACATTTACCCAGTTTACACAAATGCAATGAAAAGAGTCACGATACTATTGCCGGCCTATAACGAGGAATCCTCGTTTGAACAGTTGGCCAGTTGCATGACCAGGGTGCGGGACGAGAATCCTGATTATGAATGGGAATTCCTGCTGGTGAATGATGGTAGCACCGACAACACCTTGCAGCAGATGATCAAGTTGCACGAGAGTGATCCGCATTATAATTATCTGGATCTGTCGCGCAACTATGGTAAGGAAATCGCCATGATGGCCGGATTTGACTATGCCACTGGCGATGCTCTCATCATCATGGATGCCGACATGCAGCATCCTGTCAGCGTCATTCCCGAGATGTTGAGATACTGGGAGGAGGGCTACGATGACATCTATGCTCAGCGTCGTTCCAGTAATGAGTCGTGGTTGAAGAGCAAGACCTCAAGCCTGTACTACAAGTTGTTGCAGTCGTTGACCCGTATCCCCATTCAGAAGAATACGGGCGACTTTCGCTTGCTCGACCGCTCATGTGTCGAGGCCTTGAAGCAGATGCGTGAAGTTGAGCGTAACACCAAGGGGATGTATTCCTGGATAGGCTATCACAAGAAAGGAATCTATTATGACCAGCTGCAGCGTCAGCAGGGCTCCAGCAAGTGGAGCGCGATGTCTCTTTTCAACCTGGCCTTGAATGGTATCATGTCTTACTCGACTGCTCCGCTGCGGCTGGCGTCCATATTGGGGCTGCTGGTATCGGTGGTCGCATTCATCTACCTGATTTACATTATTATTGTGACCAACCTGTATGGCGAGCCTGTCCAGGGCTTTCCCACCATCATGGTGACGATGTTGTTTCTGGGCGGTGTTCAGTTGCTCGGCATGGGAATCCTGGGGGAGTATCTGGCGCGGGTGTTCAACGAAGTGAAGGGGCGCCCGGCCTATTTTATTAATTCATATAACGGAAAACGGAATGATTCACGACAAAGTCAACCGCAGCATCAGGCAAAATCCTGAACTCTCGGCTTTTCTACTGGGCCTGGTCGTTGCCATCGTCGCCACGGCAATGGAGACGCTCAGGTTGCGGTATGCCAACTACCTGGTGTACACCGATTCCACATTGGACTTTTGGAACGGTATCAATCCTTATACCCAGGAATTTGTGGATGCTCACGGGCGCTATTTCTTGTACACTCCGGTTTTCTCGGTGCTGTATTGGCCCATTGCCATGCTGCCTCATTGGCTTGGCCCGTTTGTCTGGAATCTGTGTAATTACACGCTTTTTGCGCTGTCGATATTCACTTTGCCCAAGTGGTATGATGCCTACAAGGTAAAGATATTCCTGTCGCTGCTGCTGGTGCTGGAGCAGAGCGTTTTCCCGTTCCAGTTCAATATTGTAGTGGCCTATATCTTTATTTTTGCCTACAGCCTGTTAGAGCGGGGTCACGGGGCCTGGGCCGTGGTGCTCATCATGATCTCATCGATGACCAAGGTCTATGGGGTGGTGGAACTCCTGATCCTGTTCTGTTATCCAAAGACGTTGCGCAACTTGTGCATTGCGGGTGTTACAGGAGTATTTTTGCTGATGTCTCCTGCGTTGAAGGTGGGTTTTGACGGCTTGGTGCCCTGCTATATGAACTGGTGGAACATGTTGTCACAACACCAGAGCATCACTTACTATGCGTCGTTGCTTTATGCCTTGCCGTTGCGCTCCCTGCTCGACTATTACAGGGTGATCCAGTTGATTACAGTGGGCCTTGTCGTCGTTGTCTTCTTCATGAAGCGTGACCAGTGGGGAAATCATGTCTTCCGGGCCACCACGCTGGGCGTTTTGATGGGCTGGATCATCTTGTTTGGTGACTCGTCCGAAACCCATACCTACTTGATTGCCCTTAGCGGTTATATGCTCTGGTACTGGTTACAAGAGCGGCACACCGTGTTTGATAAGGTGCTCTTCTGGGCATTACTGGTTTTCTTTGGCATCGTGCCGGTTGATGTGTTCGTGCCATCCCAAGTCCACAAATTCTTGAACGACACATTGTATATCGACGTCTATCTATATGCCCTGGTATGGTTCAAGATGGTATGGTCGATGGTGGCGCTCAAACAGACGCCAGACAATGCCGCTATCTCTCAGGCTTTGTGAGGTTGACGATGGAATCGTTTAAGGTTTGTGGGCCGTCACACTGATGAAGTGGCGGTCTGGATCGTGTCGTGACGTGATGTTGGTGAATCCGGCCGCGGCCAGGTACTGCTCAAGTTCCTGGGTCGTGTAGATGTGCATGTGATGGATGAGTTTTGCCCACTTGGCACCCTCGGGGGCGATGCCGTCGGTTTCGTTGGCAATGATGCAGGCACCGCCAGGCTTGAGCACCCTGAAGATCTCGTCTACACATTCGCTAAATGACTGCCAATAGTACACGGTCTCGAACGCTGTCACCACGTCGATGGTTTCCTTGACGATAGGCAATAATTTGGCATTGCCACCCACAATTCTGCAGCGTCCTGCTCTAATGGCTCTCTTGTTTACTCTAATGGCTTTGTTCACCGAGATGGCAGCCTGGTCCACGCCAGTGACCCTGCTGTCGGGGTACTGATTAAGCAGGCGGGCAATATTGGCACCGCCACCGCAACCGATGTCGGCTATCATGGCATTTGACGGAATGGGTGCTCCTTCAAGAGCCCACATGGCCAGTGCGGCATGGCGCTTGCCGTTCATGCGATAGACAGCATACCTGCCCAGGATGCCTTTTGGCTCCTTGAAGTTTTGATAATATTGTTGAAGAAAATTCATCAGTTATTAGACTTCAATGATACAATTTAGTCACAAAATTATGAATTATTTTTCATAATAGTACTCTCTAAAACCTAAAAAATGCAAAAAAAATCGTGCTGTAGATATAAAATGTTCACCGATTCCGTTGTGGTTCAACCACTAACGGGAAACGGTGAACATTTGTTGGATGTTGGACTCCTCAGGTCAGAACTCGAGAACGAGGGTGCCTCGTGCGGGCAGGGTGAGACCGCCGCCGGCCAGATTGACGGTTTGGCCGGTGGGCACGTCACGAGCCACTGTTGCGTTGCCAAAGGCTTCTTGATAGCGGTCGAGCCTCATCTGGCGTTGCTGGGTCGTGCCGTTGATGATGGTCACGGCATGGCGGCCGTTGTAACTGCGGTCGATGACATAGATGCCGTCATAGGGGATGAACTGCGTCATCTCGCCCTTGATGATGACATCGTTGCCCTGGCGCCAGTGTAGCAGGGCACTCAGCCAGTTGAACATATCGTTCTGGGCTGCTGTGCGGCCCTCGGCAGTGAAGGCGTTCATCTTGTCACCAGGGAAACCACCGGGGAAGTCCTTGCGCACATTGCCATCGGTGATGCGTTTGGTGCCGTTCATCAGCACCTCGGTGCCGTAGTACAGTTGCGGGATACGCTTGATGGTGAGCAGCAGGGCCAGGGCTTGTTTCAAGGCCGGAACGTCCTGGCCGTTGCGCAGGAAGCGGTCTGTGTCATGGTTCTCGATGAAGGCCATCACGCTCGACGGGTTGGGGTAGAGGTAGTCCAGGCACAGGCTGTTGTACACGCGGTTATAGCCGCGCCACCAGCCGTCGGTCTCCTCGTGCTTGGCACTGTCGATTTTCTCGTAAAATGAGAAATCCATCACGGTCTTGAGGTAACTCTCGGGCTTGCCCATCTTGTTGTCCTTTTGCCAAGCGGCCGTGTAGGCCGGATTCTCGACCCAGGTCTCGCCCACGACGTTGAAGTTGGGGTACTCGGTGTCGAGACGCTTCATCCATCGTGCCATGGCATCGGCGTAGGCATAGGGGTAGGTGTCCATGCGGATGCCGTCGATGCCGACGGTCTCAATCCACCAGATGCTGTTCTGAATCAGGTAGTTCATCACGTGCACGTTGTGATGGTTCAGGTCGGGCATCGAGCGGACAAACCAGCCCTCGACGGTCTCCTTGAGATCGACCTCGCTGGCATAAGGATCCATTACTGGGGTGAGTTTGTAACTCGTTTGCAGGTAGTTGTTCTTGTAGTCGGGCTGGTTGAACCAGTCGTTGCTGGGCATATCCTTGAGCCAGGGATGGTAATCGCCGCAGTGGTTGAAGATCATGTCCATGACCACCTTGAGGCCACGGCTGTGGGCCTCGTCGATAAGGCGGCGGTACTCCTCGTTGGTGCCAAAACGCGGGTCCACCTTGTAGTAGTTGGTCGTGGCATAGCCGTGATAGGTCGAGTGGTTGTGGCCGTCGGGCGAATTGTTCTCCAGCACGGGAGTGAACCACAGGGCAGTCACGCCCAGTTGGGTGAAGTAGTCCAGATGCTGGCGTATGCCCTCGATGTCGCCACCGTGGCGCAGGCTGGGTTGCGACCTGTCATTCTTGTAGGTCTCCATGCCCGCAATCTGGTTGTTGGCGGGATTGCCGTCAGCAAAGCGGTCGGGCATGAGCATGTAGAGCACATCGGCGTTGGTAAAGCCCATGCGCTTCTCTCCGCTCATCTCACGTGCGAGCAGCCGGTAGGGCACTTTCTTCTTGCTGCGACCCTGCTTGAAGGTGATGTCCATCGTGCCGGGTTGCGCTCCTCGGGTGTTCAGGTAGATGAGCAGGTAGTTGGGCGAGTCCAGGCGCACCAGGCTGTCGATGACCACGCCAGCATAGTCGATGGCCACCTCGGCATCACGGATGCCCTGACCATAGACCATGAGCTGCACACTGGGGTCCTTCAGGCCCACATACCAGTTGGTGGGCTCGATGCGATCCACGATGACCTTGGCGGCATGGGCCGGAATGGTCGCAATAGTTGCTACAAGAATCAATAATAACTTTCTCATTTTGGTTATTGTGTTTGGTTGTATTTATTGTGTCTGCAGCCTGATTACAGCAGTTCGGGGAGTTGGAACAGGCGGTTGCCGTTGGAGCCCTTGATGAGGATGTACCGGCCCTCGGGACGGGACTCGGCGATGGCGGCCTTGACCTGCTCCACGTCGTGGAACTTGCGGTAGGGGCAGTCGATATCGTTGAATTCGTCGCCCACGAGCCACACCTCGTCAAACGGGCACGTTGCCAGCTTGTCGACCATGCGCTGGTGCTCCTCGCGGCTGCTGGAACCCAGTTCGCGCATTTCGCCCAGGATAGCCATCTTGGGTGAAACTTCCATGAGGCTGAAGTTGTCCAGGGCGGCAGCCATCGAGGTGGGGTTGGCGTTGTAGGCATCCACGATGAGGTGGTTGTGAGCGGTCTGGGTGAGCTGTGAGCGGTTGTTTGAGGGGACATAATTCTCCAGGGCGTGGCAAATCTGCTCGGCAGTGATGTCAAAGTGCAGTCCCACGGTGGCGGCGGCCAGCACATTGTCCAGGTTGTAGCTGCCGATGAGGTGTGTCGTCACCTCGTGCCAGTCGCCACCCTCACCACAGCGCCAACGCAGACGCAGGAAAGGGTCACAGGCGATGATCTGGCCATAGACGTTGGCACCGGCCTTGCTCAGGTCCTGGGTGTAGCGCTCGGTCTTGACGCCTTGAGGCAAAATCTTCATCAGATGCTCGTTGTCGGCGTTGACAAAGATGACGCTGTCAGGTCTCGTCGCCAGGTTGTCATAGAGTTCTCCCTTGGTATGGATGACCCCCTCCAGCGAACCAAAGCCCTGCAGGTGGGCCTTGCCCACGTTGGTAATCAGTCCGCATGTGGGCTCGGCCGTCTCGGCCAGCGTCTTGATGTCGCCAGGATGGCTGGCTCCCATCTCGATGACGGCAATCTCATGCATGACACTTAGTCGGAACAACGTCTTGGGCACGCCCACGTCGTTGTTGAAGTTGCCCTCGGTGGCCATCTCGTCGTAGCGCTCGGCGAGCACGGCACGCACAAGCTCCTTGGTCGTTGTCTTGCCGTTGGTACCAGTGATACCGATGACGGGGATGTCGAAGCGGCGGCGGTGCTCGCGCGCCATATCCTTGTAGGCTTGTAAAGTGTCGGGCACGAGAATCATCTGTTTGTCCCCGTGATAGTTGCTATAGACCTGCTCATCGCTGACGATGGCGACAGCGCAGCCCTTGTCGAGCGCCTGGGTGGCAAACTGGTTGCCGTCAAACGATTCGCCCTTCAAGGCGATGAAAATGCTGCCCTCGGGACAGTCGCGGCTGTCGGTGGTGATGACAGGGTGCTGCTGGTAGATTGCGTAAAGTTCTTTGCTATTCATGTTCTGATTGTTTTATTTGCCGCAAAAATACACAAAAAGCAGATTTTTTATGTAATTTTGCACCCGATTTTTAATGTGTGTGCAAAAAATGAACTTCATCAAAAGAACCATAGCCATCGTGTGCGGTGGCGACTCATCAGAGCACGAGGTGTCTCTGCGTTCAGCCCAGGGCCTGGATTCGGCCTTTGACCACGATCGTTACAATGTTTATATCGTTGTGTTACGCGGCCAGGACTGGCACGTGAACCTGTCAGACGGCACCCAGCCCCAAATCGACAAGAACGACTTCTCGTTCATGAAGGACGGCAAGAAAATCCGCTTTGACTACGCATATATCACCATCCACGGCACCCCTGGCGAGAATGGTGTGCTGCAGGGCTATTTTGACCTCATCAACATGCCTTACTCGACCTGTAATGTGCTGGTCGAGGCATTGACGTTCCACAAGTTTGCCCTCAACAACTACTTACGGGCCTTTGGTTGCTCGGTGCCCGACAGCATACTCGTGCGCCGTGGCGTGCCTCATGGATGGACCGCCGAGAAGGTCGAGGCCTATCTGGGAATGCCCTGCTTTGTGAAACCTGCCGCCGACGGTTCCAGTTTTGGCGTGACCAAGGTGAAGAACTGCAGTCAGCTGGATGACGCCATGGAGTTTGCATTCAAGCAGTGCGACAATGTGATGATTGAGCGTTTCCTTGATGGTACGGAGGTGACCGTGGGTTGCTACAAGACCAAGAAGAATTCGGTTGTCTTCCCTGTCACCGAGGTCGTTACCGACAACGAGTTCTTCGATTACGATGCCAAGTATAACGGCCAGGTCGATGAAATCACGCCTGCCCGCATCAGCGACGAGTTGACTGCCGCCCTGCAGGCCGAGACATCACGCATCTACGACATCCTGCATTGCAACGGCATCATCCGCATCGACTACATCATCACCAAGAATCCTGACGGCAGTGACCACATCAACCTGCTGGAAATCAACACCACCCCTGGCATGACGGTCACCAGCTTCATCCCCCAGCAAGTGCGAGCCGCCGGCCTGAACCTGACCGACGTTCTCACCGACATCATAGAGAACCAGTTCTCTTGACCGGAGAGACGACCGGAGAGACCGGAAGTAACGGAGGAAACGGAGGAAGCTTTTTCATTAATGATGGGTGGAATGAAACCACAAGTCAACCATTATGATGACGGGACGGCCAGCGCATTGCGCAAGAGGGTAATGTATTCGGAGTTGCGCTTTTATCAGCGCAGTGATGTCTTGTATCAGTTGACACAAGTGTTCTGCCAGAGGTTCTTAAAACAATATGGCGACCGAACGGTTGACCAGATGGTACAGGCGGCCCGTAGCACCAAACAGAACATAGTTGAGGGTAGCAGTGATGGAGAGACCTCGACGGAAACTGAATTGAAACTTCTGGGGGTTGCCCGTGGTAGCAACAAGGAACTGCTTGAGGATTATCAAGATTATATCAAGCGTAAGGGCTATATCGAATGGTATGGCAAGCATCCTCGTTTTAAGAATATGCATGAGTTCTGCCGCAAGCATTGGAAATTTGAGGATTATAAGGAACTGCTTCCCAAGATGAATGACGATGAGATGGCTAACATGGCCATCTGTCTGTGCCATCAGGTGGATGCAGCATTGAACAAATACATCGAGAGGAAAGACCGTGAATTCACGACCGAGGGCGGCATCCGTGAACGCATGACGGCAGCCCGTTTGGACCAACGCGCCACTCAAAAGGAAATTATTGAACGTCAAGCCCAGGAAATCACTGCCCTGAAGCAGGAAATCGCTCGGTTAAAGGCCCTGCTCGACAAGCAAGACGGGAAGAACGGATAAAACGGATAAAACGGAGAGAACGGATAAAACGGATAAAACGGAGGTCATGGGATGGCCCGTAACCTCCGTTATCTCCGTTCTCTCCGTAATATCCGTTAGGGGCTAGTTGTGGAGGATGAGGGCGCTCTGGGCGGGGATGGTGACTTTGCCGTCCTTGGTGGTGATGGTGGTGAGGCCGGATGGGTCACACTTGATGTTGCGGCAGACGACGGTGTAGGTGCCCTCGGGAACCTGGATGGTGCGGGCGCGCTTGTGGGCGTTGAAGGCGACGTAGATGTCGCCCCACTGTTCGCCAGGCACGTTACGGCCGTTGATGTGGTAGGCCACGAGGCAGTTCTCAACAGGCAGGAAGTCGAGATTGCGGCGCACCATGTCGGCGCTGCCCATGTGGAAGGCGGGATGGGCTTTGCGCATGGCGATGAGCCCACGGTAGTACTCCATCACTTGTGGGTAACGCTCCAGGTTGTCCCAGTCCAGGTGGTTGATGCTGTCGGGACTCTCAAAACTGTTGTGGACGCCCTTCTTGTCGCGCAGCATCTCCTCGCCGCTGAGCATGAACGGCACGCCCTGCGAGGTCATCACCACAGTCTGTGCCAGCAGGTCCAGGCGGATGAGTTCGTCGATGGTGATACCCTTGACGCTGGCATTGAGGCGGTCCACCAGGCACATGTCGTCGTGGCAGCTGACGTAGGCGATCATTTGAGTCGGCTCGGTGGCATAGGGGGCCTTGCTGTAGTTCACCTTGCTGTAATCCACTCCAGGATGCTGGATGGCACCCACGATGCCGAACTTGATGCTCTCTTCGTTGCCCTTGACACCGCCCAGGAAGGCGGCCTTGCTGTCGCTGTCCCACGGGCCGCGAAGCGCGTCGCGCATGCAATCGCTGAAGGCTGCGATGCCCGGCATCTGCTGGATGTTGGCCTTCATGGCCAGTTTCTCGCCGGGATAGGCGCAAGAGCCGGCGCTCCAGCCCTCGCCATAGATGAAGATGTCCTTGGGCACGGCGGCGCGGATGGCATTCATCGTCTCGATATCGTGCACGCCCATCAGGTCAAAGCGGAAACCGTCGATATGGTACTCGTCGACCCAGTACTTCACGCTCTCGACCATGAACTCGCGCATGGCCTCGCGCTCGCTGGCCGTCTCGTTGCCGCATCCGCTGCCGTTGCTGTATGAGCCGTCGGCATTCTTGCGGTAGAAGTAGTCGGGGCGTGTGAGCTGGAAGTTGCTGCCGTCGATGTTCCAGGTGTGGTTATACACCACGTCGAGGATGACCTTGATACCGGCCTTGTGGAGTGCCTGGACCATCTGCTTGAACTCGCGGATGCGCACCTCGGGCTTGTTGGGGTCGGTGGAATAGCCGCCCTCGGGCACATTGTAGTTGACGGGGTCATAGCCCCAGTTGTACTGCGGCTCGTCGAGGCGGGTCTCATCGACCGAGGCATAGTCAAACGACGGCAGGATGTGCACCGCGTTCACACCCAACTCCTGCAGGTGTCTGATGGCACGTGGCTCGGTCAAGGCGAGGAATTTACCCTTGTGGGTAAAGCCGCCCGAGTCATCGATGGAGAAATCGCGGTGGTGCATCTCGTAGAGGATGAGATCCTTGGCGGGAATGTCGGGACGCTTGTCGTTGTCCCAGCCATGAGGATTGGTCTCGTCCATGTCAACGACAGCACCGCGCTTGCCGTTCACGCCCACGGCGGTTGCCCAGATACCTGGGCTCTCGCCGCGGAACTTGCCGCCATACTTCACGTCAAAGGTGTAGAACTTGCCCTTCAAGTCACCCTTGACTTCGGCTTGCCACCAATTCTGGCCCGAGTCGTTCGGATCCAGTTTCATGTTGATCGTCTTGATGGGTTTGCCACCCTGACCATCTTTATAGATGCGCAACTTCACCTGCTGGGCGTCGCTGTTGGTCTCGATGCAGAAGTAGGTTCCATTCGGGCCATACAATGCCCTGGTGTGGGCTTCGGCATATTGTGATGCGAGTAATGCCATGAATATCGCGAGCAGAAAACAGAATCGTTTCATCACCGTCCGTTTTGTTCAATCAGTTTCTTCACGTGGCCGTTAAATTCACTCGACCTCATCAGTTGCTCGATTGTCATGTGCATGCGGTAGCGCCAGTAGTGGCGGGGATTGGCCGGGATGTTGATGCGCTCGGCATCGGCATCCTCGAGGCGCATCTTCTCGTCGATGGCCAGCCAGTCCTGCAGCGAGAGCAGGCACAGCATCGACGGACAAGCCAAGTGGGCGCGCACCATTTCGTCGGCGAGCCATCCAGGCAGCGGATGGGGCGCGGCACCGCTATGCCATAGCGACGTGCTGTAGTACTCCTGGGTGCGGTCCCAGTCCTCGTCCCACCATTGCCTCATCGTGGGCATGTCGTGGGTCGAGATGGTGGCCACGCTGCGGTAGGGGTTGGCATTCAGGTTGCCAAACTTGATGTGGTTGTCCTTGGGCATCGACTGGATTTCGAGACTCAAGATGCGCAACTCGTTCATCACCCAGGGCACGCAGTCGGGCACCATGCCCAGGTCCTCGGCGCAAACGAGCATGCGTGTGGCCTGAACCAGCCGCGGCAACTTTTTCATGGCCTCGTGGTACCAGAAGTCGTTGTTGCGGTGGTAGAAGTACTCATTATAGAGCTTGTTGAAGGCCGCCTTGTCGTTGTCGTAGAGTGCCTCGTAGATGAAGTCGAACTGTACCGAGATGCGCGGATGGTACAGAGCGGGATTCTTGCGGTCGCGAACAAAAAGCACATCGCTGATGAGGGCATACAGGCCGTCGCGCAGCCAGATGTCCTCCTCGCTGGTCTTGCCCTTGAAGGCGGCCTCGACCTTGCGCTGGGTGTCATACTCGGGCCTCATGCGGTAGATATCGTCATGGACGCGCTCGACATATTTCTCGCGCACCGTGTCGGCCAGACGTCCAAAGACGCGTTCCAGCACCCAGTCGGCAATGAACGGTTCGGTCATCAGCTTCTCCTGGAAGTTGAGGCCATAGCTGCGGATCTCGTCGGCACTCATGCCCAGCGAGGGCGAGAACTGGCCCAGCAGGCCATGCACGGCATTGATGGGAATTTCCCAGATGCGGAAGAAGCCCAGCACGTGGTCGATACGGTAGGCATCGAAGTACTGCGCCATCTTGCGGAAACGCTTCACCCACCACTGGCAACCGTCGGAGAGCATCACGTCCCAATTATAGGTCGGGAAGCCCCAGTTCTGGCCATTGGTCGAGAAAGCATCGGGCGGAGCACCGGCTTGCCCGTTCAGGTTGAAGTACTTGGGCTCGACCCAGGCCTCCACGCTGTCGCGGCTGATGCCGATGGGGATGTCACCCTTGAGGATGACGTGCTTGCTCTGGGCATACTCGTGGGCAGCGTGCATCTGCTTGTCCAGGTAATACTGGATGTAATACCACTGGGCGACCTCCTTGAAGGCCTTGGTGCGAGGATTGGCCATCGAGGCTCGCTCCTCGTCGCTGAAGGTGTGATGAGAGGGCCACTTGGCAAAGGTCGATGTCCCATACATGTCGCGATAGTGGCAGAAGGCAGCATAGGGCACCAGCCAGTCCTGATTGGCAGTGAAGAACGTCTTGAACTCGTCGCTCTTGAGCACCTCGGCCCCTTCCTGTTCAAAAAGCAGCTTGATATATTCGCGCTTGGCATTGTTCACGCGCTCATAGTCAATCTGGGACAACTCGTTCAGCTCCTTGCGCAGTTTCTCAAACTCGGCGGCGCGTTTCTTGTCGGCAAGCTTGGGCAACTGGCGCAGGTCCATATACTGCGGGTGCAGGGCATAGATGCTGATGCTGTTGTAGGGGTAGCTGTCACTCCAGCTGTGGGTAATGGTGGTGTCGTTGATGGGGAGCACCTGCAGGGCACGCTGACCGGTGCTGGCCACCCAGTCCACCATGAGCTTGAGGTCGCCAAAGTCGCCCACGCCGAAGCTGCCCTCGCTGCGCAGCGAGAAGATGGGCACCACGGTGCCTGCCAGCTTGACGGGATAGAGAGGGAAATAGGCCTGTTGCAATTCATAGACAATGTGCTCGCCCTCCTTGAGAACCGGCAGCAGGACCGTGCGGTTGTCACCCGTCTCCCAGATGGCCGCCTTGTCCTTGGAGCCCATGATGACGAATTTGAACTCGATGAAGGCCTTCTTGAACGTGGTGCCGTCGAGCGAAATGACCCACTCGTTGTGGTTGTGTTCGGTCATTTTCAGAGCCTTCTTCTCGTTCCAGTCGCCCAATACGGGCTCGTTGCCCACGATGCCCATGACCTCGCCGGTGCGCAACTGCGGCGCTCTCACCTTGAGCTGCACGATGGTGGCCGATTTACACTTGGCAACGGCCTGTTGGGTGCGCAGTGCCACACAGTCGGTAAAGGCCGAGCTGTACAGGTAACTGTCGTCAGGCATGTCGTTCCAGTGGTCATAGGTGATATAGCGGTTGGCTTTGGCGGCGTTCAAATCCAGGCGGTGGGGAATGACCATCCACTCGTGGCGCAGTTGCTTGCCGTCGCGTTCCACACTGTAATAGTAATCAATGGTCCCGGCCTTGGCTGGGACATCCAGGTCACACTTCCAAGCCTTGTCGCTGGCCGATTTCATGGCATGGCTGGTCACCTTGGCAGCATCGGACTTGTCCAGTATGTTGAGCACAAGATTCTCGCCATAGATGGTGCCGTACTCTATATTGAATCTTACTTTCATGATTGATTATGGTTTTTTAGTTTTTGTGTTTTTTATCCTCGATGATGAATACACAGACGGCTCCCACGATGAGCAGGATGCCTGCTAACAGAAGCATATTGCCCTGCACACTGCCCATGGCTGCCAGCAGCACGCCACCCAGGGCGGCGGCAATGATCTGAGGCAGGCAGATGGTGCAGTTGAACAGGCCCAGCGCCGTGCCCATGCGGCTACTGCCCTCAAAGGCGTTGGTCACCATTGTGAACGGCATGGCCAGCATAGCTGCCCAAGCGAAACCGATGAGGAAGTAGGGCACAAACAGCAGGTACTGGTTGTGAATATAGGGCACCATGGCAAAGCCGATACCACCGATGACCAGACTCAAGGCATAGGCCACCTTGATGTTTTTGAACTGCGGCAGCACGACGGCCCACAGCACGCTGCCGATGGCCTGGACGGCAAACAGGATGCCCACCCAGTTGCCAGCCAGCTGATAACCCTCGCTGGAGGCATCGGTGGTGTTCCATACGGTGTCGGCGATAGTGCCGTTGGTGTAGGTCCACATATACATGAATGCGGCCCAGCAGAAGAACTGCACGAGACCCACCTCAAAGAAGACGCGGATGGCATGCTTCTTTTGAGACGGACTCATCTCAGCCGAGGCTTGCTTGCTGTTACCACCCTCGGCGTTGGCAGAGGCGTTAAACTCAGCCATCTCGTCGGGGGTGTACTCCTTTACATGGCTAATGGTGTAGATGACACACAGGATGAGAATGGCCGCTCCCACATAGAACGACCACTTCACGCTGTCGGGAACGACACCCTCGGGGGCGATATTGGCGATACCGATGGCTGTGAACAGGAACGGGAAGATATAGCCCACCAGTGAGCCCGCGTTGCACAGGAACGACTGGATGGAGTAGGCCTTGGCCTTCTGTTTCTCATTGACCATGTCACCCACCATCATCTTGAAGGGCTGCATGGCCATGTTGATGCTGGTATCAAGGAACATAAGGGCAATCAGGCCGAATACCATCGCGCCGGCTACGGTAAGGCCGAACGAACCCGCATTGGGCAGCAGACACATCACGATGACAGCTGCGGTGGCGCCAATGAGCAGGTAAGGGATGCGGCGGCCCCAACGGCCCAGCCACGTCTTGTCGCTAAAATAGCCCACCAGAGGTTGAACGACCATGCCCATCAACGGTGGCAGGATCCAGAAGTAGCTCAGGTTGTGGGGGTCGGCACCCAGTGTGGCAAAGATGCGGCTGATGTTTGCGCTCTGCAATGCATAGGCAATTTGCACTCCAAAGAATCCAAAGCTGATGTTCCACAGCTGGTTGAATTTCAAATCAGGTTTAGTCTTCATAATCAATAGATTTTTTATGATAATGTTATAATTTTATTGTCTAAGAGTTAAGCACCTACAAAAATAACACAATAGACATTAATTTTGTTATAAATAATGTGCGTGAAGCTTAAAAAAACAATGCAACCGATTGCATTGAGGGCTGCATTTGGTGGTGTGCGGGGAATTGTGTACCTTTGCAGGCTGGAATAAAATAAAAACAAGATATATAGACTATGTCACTACAATGTGGAATCGTGGGATTGCCCAATGTGGGCAAGTCAACCCTGTTTAACTGCCTGTCGAATGCCAAGGCGCAGTCGGCCAATTTCCCTTTCTGCACCATCGAGCCTAACGTGGGTGTTATCACCGTGCCCGACGAGCGCCTCAACGAGCTCGCCAAGCTGGTTAATCCCGCCCGCATCGTGCCCACCACCGTCGAGATTGTCGACATCGCGGGTCTGGTCAAGGGTGCCAGCCGAGGCGAGGGCTTGGGCAACAAGTTCCTGGGCAACATCCGTGAGACCGATGCCATCATCCACGTGCTGCGCTGCTTTGACGACGACAATGTGACCCATGTCGACGGCACCGTGGACCCCGTGCGCGACAAGGAGGTGATAGACCTGGAGCTGCAGTTGCGTGACCTTGAAACCATCGAGAGCCGCATCAGCCGTGTGCAGAAGCAGGCCCAGACCGGCGGTGACCGTGAGGCCAAGGCGCAGTACGAGGTGCTCAAGCGATACAAGGAGGCCCTGGAGCAGGGCCGTAGCGCCCGCACCGTGGAACTGCTCAATAAGGACGAGGAGAAAATCGCCCATGAGTTGTTCCTGCTGACCAACAAGCCGGTCCTCTATGTGTGCAACGTGGACGACAAGAGCGCGGTCAACGGCAATGCCTATGTTGACGCTGTGCGCGAGGCCGTCAAGGACGAGAATGCACAAATCCTGGTTGTCGCAGCTCAGACCGAGAGCGAGATCGCCGAGCTCGAGGACTACGAGGAGCGCCAGATGTTCCTGGCCGAGATCGGGCTTGAGGAGAGCGGTGTGAACCGCATCATCAAGTCGGCCTACGCCCTGCTGAACCTGGAGACCTTCCTGACCGCCGGCCCCAAGGAGGTGCGCGCATGGACCTTCCGTCGCGGCAGCAAGGCGCCGCAGTGTGCGGGTGTCATTCACAGCGACTTTGAGCGTGGCTTTATCCGTGCCGAGATCATCAAGTATGACGACTACATCCACTACGGCAGCGAGGCTGCCGTGAAAGAAGCCGGCAAACTGCACATCGAGGGCAAGGAGTATGTCATGCAGGACGGCGACATCGTGGTCTTCCGCTTCAACGTGTAACGTGATTCAACGAGCCGGGAAAACGAGTTCAGCAAGCGAGCGCTAATGGCAAAGAGAGTTCTGCTGGTCAATAAGTTCTACTATCCTCGGGGTGGCGACTGCATCGTCGTGCTCAACACCGAGGCGCTGCTGCGTGACAACGGGGTGGAGGCCGAGGTGTTTGCCATGCAGTATCCCGAGAACCTGTCTGCGCGGTTTCAGCGGCTTTTCCCTGTCGAGGTGAACTTTGGCGGCAGCTTGGGGAACAAGCTGCATGCGTTGCGCCGCACCCTGGGCATGGATGACGTGGTCAGGTGCTTCAATGCCGTGCTTGACGAGTACAAGCCCGACGTGGTGCACTTGCACAACATCCACAGCTACCTGTCGCCTGTCGTGGGCCGGCTGGCACACCAGCGCGGCACACGCGTGGTGTGGACCCTGCACGACTACAAGCTGTTGTGCCCGCGCTATGACTGCCTGCTCGACGGCAAGCCCTGCGAGCAGTGCTTCAAGGGCAACGGGCAGGGTGTCCTCAAACACCGATGCATGAAAGGTTCGCTGGCGGCAAGCGCCGTGGCGAGGATCGAGGCCGTGAAATGGAATCGGCTCAACCTGGAGAAGAATACCGACCTTTTTGTCTGCCCCAGCGAGTTCATGGCCGATAAGATGAAGCAGGGCGGTTTCAACCCCGATAAAATTAAGGTGCTTAACAATTTTCTGGATCCCGTCAAGTTTGAGGAATACCGCACCCTTGAAGCCACGACTACACGTGAGGATTATTACTGCTACGTGGGGCGCCTGTCCCAGGAGAAAGGCATAGCCGACTTGCTCGAGGTGGCATCCCGTTTGCCCTATCGCCTCAAGGTGGCCGGCGGCGGACCGCTCGAAGCCATGCTGCGCGACAAGTATGCCTCTTGTGGCAACATTGAGTTTCTGGGCATGCTCGACGCGACCGGTGTTGTCAACGTGCTCAAGAGTGCCAGGCTGAGCGTGATACCCTCGCAGTGGTACGAGAACAACCCGTTGAGTGTGGTCGAGTCGTTGTGCGCGGGCACTCCCGTGGCCGGCTCTCAGATCGGGGGCATACCCGAACTCATCGAAACGAACAACGGTGTGGTCTTCCAACCCTTTGACAATGAGGCTATGACGACGGCTATCACCATGTCGATGGCGCGCGAGTGGGACCATCAAGAAATCGCCCGTCAGGCACTTGCCCGATTTGGTGCCCAACCCCATTTCCAAGCGCTGATGCGGGATATTTACGGTTTTTGATATCCCGTTTGTGTTTTTTTATTACCTTTGCACAATATTTTACGACTCTAAAAGTTAAATAAGTGTAAAAGCTTATTGACGGTAGCAATGAAGAATGTGATACAGGGGAGTCTGATCACGACTTTCAGATGTAACGCACAGTGCAACATGTGCAATATATGGAAGTTCCAGACCAACCCCAGTGAAGAAATAGACGCCTCTTATTATGAGAATCTGCCCGCGGGGTTGCGCATCAACATCACGGGCGGCGAGCCTACATTGCGCCACGACATCGATAAGATTTTTGAAATCCTGTACCCCAAGTCCCGTCTGCTGGAGTTGAGTACCAATGGATATAATACCGAGAAAATTGTAGAACTCGCCAATAAGTACCCCAACATCCTCATCCGCGTGAGCGTCGAGGGCCTGCCCAAGGTTAATGATGCCAAGCGCGGTATTAAGGACGGCTTTGATCATGCCCTGCGCACGATGCTGGAACTGAAGAAGACCAAGTGCAAGAACATTGGCTTCTCGGTGGTCATTTCGCCCGACAACTACATGGACCTGCTCCACCTCTATGAGCTCTGCGTGGCGCTGGATGTGGAGCTGGGCAACAGTGCCGTCCACAACTCGTGGTATTTCCACAAGGAGGACAACCAGATTGAGAGCGAGGAAGCCCTGCGCCAGCATGAACTCTTTGTCAAAGCCCTGCTCACCAGCAAGCGTCGTCACCTCAAGGACCGCTTGAAGGACTATGGCCGAGCCTACTTCAACCGCTCGATCCACCGTCGCCTGCGTGGCGATACCGACGAGTACCGTCCGCCCTGCGGAGCGCTGAGCGACTTCTTCTTTATCGACCCATGGGGCAACGTGACGCCCTGTAACGGTAGCTGCGAGGAGTGGAAACTGGGTAACATCAAGGAGGACTCGCTGGAGAACATTCTGGCCAGCGACAAGGCCCGCGAGGCGATGGAGAAAGTGCGCAACTGCAAGCGCAACTGCACCTTTATCGTCACCGAGCGGCATGACATGGTGCGCCGTCCCTGGGTCCCCATCATGTGGATACTCAAGAACAAGTGGCGCATCAGCAGGGGTCAGGAACTGTGCTGGGATTAAAATCAGTTAGGAGTTATACTTCTAGATATTCTAGAGCATCTAGAACAACTAGAGATTCAAGAAAAAAGATGAAGACGATAGCGGTGATTGGCACGCGCGGTTTCCCTGGCATTCAGGGTGGTGTAGAGTCACACAGCTATCATCTTTATACCCACATGCAGGACGTGAGCGTGCGTCTGTATCGCCGCCGCGCCTACCTGACCGAGCTGTCGGCCCAATCGTTTCCCAATATCGAGTACATCGACCTGCCCTCGACGCGCATCAAGGGGTTTGAGGCAGTGTGGCACACGCTGTTGAGTGTGGTGCACATCGCGTTTCACCGTCCCGACGTGGTCCACATCCACAACATCGGGCCCGGCATGTTCGCCCCGCTGCTGCGACTGTTGGGACTGCAGGTGGTGCTCACCTATCACAGCCCCAACTACGAGCACAGCAAGTGGAACGCACCCGCCCGCTGGCTGTTGCGCCAGTGTGAAAAGCTGTCGCTCGGTTTCAGCAATCGCATCATCTTTGTCAATAAGTACCAGATGGAAAAATGTGGCGCACTCGACAAGAGCGTCTTTATCCCCAACGGCATTGATGCCGTCACCCGGAGCGAATCAACCACATTCCTTGAGAAGCATGGTATCAGCCAGGGCGAGTACCTGCTAGCCGTGGGGCGTCTCACACCCGAGAAGGGGCTGGAATACCTCGTCGAGGCCGCCAATCGCCTGCCGCAGGTCGGTCAGGTGGTCATTGCCGGCGCCAGCGACCACGATAGCGCCTACCGCGACATGCTGGAGCGGCTGGATACGGGCAAAAAAGTCATTTTTACGGGATTCACTACAGGTGAGAACCTGCGCCAGCTCTATAGCCACGCCCGCGCCTTTGTGCTGCCGTCGGTCAACGAGGGGTTCCCGATGGTGCTGCTCGAAGCGATGGCCTACGGGCTGCCCATCGTGTGCAGTGACATCCCCGGCACCCGCCAGGTGGAATTGCCCGAACAGGACTATTTCATGGTTAAGAATGTTGATTCGCTGTGCGCTGTCATCACACGCCTGCTCGACAAACCCGACGGGCCTCGGCACTACGACCTTGAAAAGTACGACTGGAATACGATAGCCGCTACCACGCGCCAGCAACTTTTCCCCTGCTGAACAAGTTTCTGCATCTAGTTACTACTCGTTCCAATCTGTGTCATCAATACCAGTGGGCATGCCCCACTGGGATTGCAGCCATGCGATTTTGTTGTGCAGCGAGGGTTTGTAATGATGATTGTGGAGGTACTCGATGTTGTGATCGTACCTGAATTCTGGCCATCGCGCTAATTCGGACTGCAGGGCTGGAGCAATGCGTTCTACCCATTGATCCATATACTGCTCGATGGATTGAAGGCCATCGGCATAGAAACGTTCCCAGTGCGAGCGCACGCAAAGCTGGAAATCAGGGAATTGAAGAATCTTTTCCAGCCAATGCGGCTTGAAGTTCTCGGCTGTGTTTTGATAGATGAAACAGGGCGATGGAGTCTGTTGGCGGCCAAATGAACAGCCAAAGTCCCACACGGGACCGAAGATCAGTTTAGAATTGTTGCCACGTTGCTTGTGCAGGAACAGGCTGTTGGCGAAAGATTCGATTTCATCAGCCACTTCATTCACGATATAGAAGCAGGCAAGGCTGTCCATGTCGATGTAATCCTTCCATTCAACGCTTGAGTTGTTATTGGTGTAGATGGCTTGGTTGGCATTCTTGATGTAATTATAAATATAGTCGAACTGTGCCGGTGATAAATTTTCAGGGCTGTGATATTTAACAGCCAGCCAGTTGCCGTTGCCCTCGAACATACCAAACTGGTTTTCATCGGGATGGTTGTCAATTTCCAGTAGCCATCCTCCCGTAACGAGATTGGGATCGGTCTCGCCGTCTTCTTGCTTGTTGATATTGACACGGTGCTTGTCAACACGAATCTTTTCGGTGAGCAGATACATGCCGATGTATTGTCCGTTGAGCACCACTTCGACGGGTTCGACAGCCGGGGTGTAGGCCAAACCGATGCCTCGGCTTAATTCAAACCCCAATGATGTGGTCCAGAAGTCGCTTGCCAGCAGGCAGAAGTGCCGGTCTTTATTCATACCCAACAGTTTCTCCTTGGTGTCAAGCTTGATGCGTAAAGGTTTCTTGTTGAGAGTCCATGTGTAGTTGCCGCGCCCCTTGATCTGCATTCCTAAAGGCTCTTCGGGCGAGCCGATGGACTCGTAGCCCTCGATGCCCATGTTGTCGAGCCACCAGTCGGCATGCAGGTACTCCTCCTTGCTGACGATGTTGCGGTGCCCATCGGTGTTGATGAACAGGACGGGCAGGGTGCCCGAGTAGGACGGCATGGGTGGCAGTTCCTGGCCTAAAATGGCCTTGACGAGCAGGTTGGCGTCGGCAATGTTGATTTCCTTGTCACCATTCACGTCGTGGGCATAGGTGTAAAAGCTGTGATACTCGGCACCAGCCAGCATCGAGCCAATGATTGAGTTCACGTCGGCGATGTTCACCTCCCAGTCGCAGTTCACGTCGCCACGCGGGCGCAACCCCGCCTGGCCATAAATGGAAATACTGGTCAGGAGGAAGAAGCATAAACTTATGATAGTCTGTATTCTCATGAGTATGGGGTCATTAAAGTTGTCTGCAATTATTAAACGAGCCCCAGTCCTGGATATTGCACTATCATTCACCGTTTCTTGCAAAAAAAAGGGCCGATCTCCCGTTTCTTTGACGCAAAATGGTTACTTTTGCATCCGCAATGAAAATCCTGTTCACGCCCAACTGGACGGTTCATCATCTCGATGTCGATGATGAGCTTATTCAGCCACCTGATAAACAGGTGGCTGGTCAGGGATATTGGTTCTTTAAATACTTCCCCAAAGGCTATCAGGTGGACATTATTGACCGTGGCCGTAAGAGTTGGTTCCGTGACCTTGAAAAGAAAATCAAGTTCTACATCAAACAGCCCATCAAGGTGTTCAAGTGCCGCAACGATTATGATATCGTCGTTTCTCATGGAGCCCAGAGCGGTCTGGTCTATGAATTGCTGTGCTCTTTTGTCAAGAACAAACCGCCTCACTTGATGTTTGACATTGGCGGCTTGAACGGGGCACGCATCAACCACTACGAGACACCGCTCATCCGCTTTGCACTGCGCAAGTGCCCATATATTCTTGTGCATTCTTCCAGGCAGATCGATTTTTACCGTGAATACTATCCCGAATTGGCCCCCAGGGTGAAGTTTATCCCCTATGGCGTGGACTGCAAGTATTTCGTACCACAGCCATCGGTGGAGCGCACCCGAACGCTACTCACCTTTGGCAAGGCCAAGCGCGACAACGTCACCCTGTGTGAGGCATTTGCCCGGATCAGCGACAAGCGCGGTTACCGCTTGATTGTTGTGGGCGAACCGGAGCTGGCTGAGAAATATGATTATATCGACGAGATTACATTCCGCCCTGTGATTCCGTTGCCCGAGCTGATGCAGTTGATGGCCGAGAGCGACTTTATCGTCATCCCGTTGCCCGAGTTCTGGTATTCTTACGGCCAGATGAGTTTCCTGCAGTCGATGGCGATGGGCAAGGCTGCCATTGTCACCCGCACGACCAGCAGCATGGACTATATTTCCAAGGCTCCAGGAGTGATAGGTGTGGAGCCCTATGACGTGGATGGCATGAAGCAGGCCATCGAGGAGATGATGGACATGACCGACGCACAGCGCGATGCCATTGGCATGGCCAACCGCAGTTATGCTACCTCGCGCTACGATGAGCGCGAGATGAGCAAGGCAATCTGTGACTACATCAACGAGATCGTTAACGCTTGACGATGTTGTTGCGCACCGTGCGCTTTTTCACATTGGTCATGTTGCGGAGCAATTCCTCCTCGTTTTTAACACCCTTAAATACATTGTTGCTCACCTCCAGCCGATCGAAGCGCAACTTGCTGGTTGAGAATTTCTTGTCCCAATGCGTCATGAGCTGGCCGTTGCCCTTCTTGACGGTGACATCGTTGTTGTTGAACACCAATGTGCCGCGGGGAGCAAATTCCTGTAGGAAGAAATTCATGTCCTCGCTGATGAATGTGTTGCTGGTGAAATCCAGGTTCAGTTGATTGATCTTGTTGCAATAGATGCGGGTGTCGCCTTCAAAATGGTTGTTGCGGGCGTTGAGCGTGAACGTTTGGGCTCCGTCGCCAGCGCCCACGGTAGCGATGAACTTGACACCCTTGCACACGTTGTCATACATGTTGACAGCACCGCCCGAGGCACCACACCACACGAGCTGGGTGCCGGTGCTCTTGCCGTTCAGGGGATTGACCGTCGCCTCGTTGACAATCCTGTTGCGCTTCATCTCCACATTGCCGCCCTGCATGAGCAGGAAACTGTAACCATTAGAGCCTGAGTTGTTGAGGACAACATTTTTGTTCCTTACCGTGTTGCCGGTAATGTGGATCATGTCGTCGCAGGAACTCAGATCGTTGACCTCGATGTCCTGCCGGTAATACCTCATGTCGGTATCCAGTGCCGAGTTGACAATCTGGTTGTTCTCGATATAGATGCCCTCGTGGCTGTCGGCGGGATCAAAGCTGATGTACATGCAGCGGGTGCACACGTCATTGATATAGAATTTATTGCCATTGACATGGATGTTGCGCGTGTCGCACTTATCGTTGCTCTTCATGTGGTCGGTAATGAGCGATAGAAGCATCTGGTTGAAGGCCGACACGTCCTTGTCTTTTCCCTGATATCCGCCATAATAAAACTCGTTGTCCTCAATAAAGATGTTGGTGCGCACGGCTTTGCCTCTGAGGTACCCATTTGTGTTATCAACCAGCCGGTCAAAGATGGCCACTACTTCGTCTTTGCCATATTTGTAGAACTTGTTGCGCTTGATGTTGATGTTGTCCATCGTGCCTCGCACCCACACGTTACCGCCTGTGTCGCAATTGTTAAGGTTGGAGACGATACAGTCGGTCACATAGACGTTGGAGCACACGTGCAGGTCAAAGTTGGTGATCTTGGCATCCTGCATGTAGCTGTTCACATTAGAAATCTCGACGCGGTTGGCATGATGGACCTTGACGGCATACATTTCCATCGCTGTCCACCAGATGCCCTTGTGCTCCTTGAGCTTGATGGTGAGGTCGCTCATCGAGAAGGTCAAGGGATTCCTGAGCGTGCCGTAGATCTTGAAGAAGGTGTCATCGGTAAAGGCTTTTTGCCCTCCGCGGTTATTGCCCTTGTCAAGAATGATGGTGCTCTTGTCGCGTCCGGCTCCCTTGATGACAACGTGGCATTTGAACTGGATGGTGCCGTCGATGGTATAGGTGCCCTTGCCGAAGTTGAGCACCACGGTGTCGCTGCTGGTGGCCCGAGTGATCATCGCGCGCAACTGCATGGTTAAGTCTCCTCTCACGGCATCGGCGTCGATATGGAAGGTCCGTGCCTGTGCAACCAGCGTTGTCATCACAAGGACGGCAACAAGACTAATGTATCTCAATGACTGTTTCATAGTAGTTCTATCGTTTTTTCGTTTAGACTGATTGGCAAAGGTAATGTTTATTTCCCAATTCACGAATGAATATGCCTGTGAAAAAACTGAACACACCATCACTGCGGGCAGTGATTGGAGCAACACAGTTGCAAGACAGGATAAGCAGGGGCTGTGTCATCATTTCTTCGCTGCAAATTAAGTCGCGCGACAGGCCGATTATTCTATCATGGGTGAGGTGAGCTGGTTGATGATGGCGGAGAGGGAGGCTGTGAGGGCCTGGGGGGAATATTGGCGTGTGTAGAGTTCGGTGGTGTCGGCGGGGGATTGCAGGGAGCGGGTGATGGCCTCGGCGAGGGCTTGGCTGTCGCCTGCGGGGAAGAACTCGATGCCCTGGAAGCCTTCACAGGTGTGCTTGAAGAAGGGCAGGTCGCTCAAAACCATCGGCTTGCCAAAGTAGCTGGCGATACTGGTCACGCCGCTCTGGGTGGCCGAGATGTAGGGGTAAACGACGACAGCGGCACGCGCGAACAGGTCATGGACCTCGCAATCATCAATAAAACGGTTGATAAAGATGATATGATTACCTGCTTGCTGCTCATGGCGCTCAAAGTAGATGTCCTTGCTTCCAGCAATGACCAGTGCGCGGTCTTGGAGTTCAGGGTGAGAGAGGTAGGCGTTGTAGAGCAGATGCACTCCCTTGTACAGGTGCAGGTTGCCAAAGAACAGGATATAGCCGTCCTCCACGCCCTCCAACTCGTGTACGCGTCCGCTGCCTTGAGCAATGGCATCGTTGACAAGGGTGGGGAAGGGTGCGTAATATACCCCGTGGTCAGGATAGTGACTGCGGATGTGGTCCAGTTGGTCGTGGCTGTTAGTCACGATGTGGCGGGTGCGTTGCAGCATGAGGCGTTGTGGCCTTGCCATGAGCACGAAATCTTTGGCTCGATCGATGAGGGAATTGAACTTGACATCGTGGTGTGTGGCATCGTGTACGGTGTACAGGACGGGGCATTGCCGTTGCAGGCGGTTGATGCTGCTTGCAAGCACCAATTCTTCGGTCAGGGAGTAGATGAGGTTGATGTCTGTTTCGGCGATGAGCCGCTCAATGGCTTTGATCAAGCGTGTGGGGCGCAGCCTGAACATCGCTTTTCCCAACAGGGTTGTGGGATAATCAATCCAAGTGACGCTGCCGGCCGGCAGGTCGGCGAAATCCTGCTTGTAATCATCGCGCTTGGTCACGATGACCGCCTGGTCACCGTCCTGCCACAAGGCGTGGATGATGGCGCTGGCATAGGGTCGCATGCCTGCGGCATATTCGGTGGCAAGAAACAGTATGTGTCGTGACGGGTCTCTCATGCTGGCTGGATTTCAATGGCCTTCTCGCCTTCGGCCTTGGCCATCTCGGCTCGCTGGCGGCGCCTTGAGGCCTCAACTGTCTCAAACTCGGGATGCACCTCGGCAGCATAGTGACGGTTGAGCGACAGGGCCAGGAACATGAGCGACAGGCTGAGGACCTGGGGCGTGAGCGGAGCCCAGTCACTGTTGCCCTGAATGAGCCAGCAGAACACCACACCCAGGCCGGCGATGTTCAGGATGTTGTAATAACGGTTCCTGGACTGGCGCGTTCGTCGCTTGAAGGTCGCTATATACCAGATGACGAAACACAGTATAGGGATGAAGCCGATGAGTCCTAATTCCACAATCAGGATGATCCAGATGTTGTGGATGGGGTTGGAGAACATGAACTCCTCGGGCTGCCAGATGTCGGTCATGTCAAATACTTGTTCAAAGATGACGGCCGAACTGTTCTCGAACAGATAGACCAGGTGGGAATTGAGCCCCACACCCACCAGCGGATGGTCCTGGAAGATTTCATACCCGCAATAGTAGTGCATCAGGCGTGAGGTCGTCATCTCGTCCAGATCCTCGATATCGCTGAACAGGAAACTCAGCGGGCCAGTCAATAACAAGGCTATAAAAATACCCAGTGGTATGATGCCCTTGAGGATGCTCTGCAAGCTGAGTAGCTTGTAACGCCGGTAAACGTAGAACACCACAATGCCCACCAGCGCTACCACCGATGCCATGAGCGCGCTGCGGCTGGCACTCAGGATGATGACGATGAATGCCATGACGGCAAAGACGGCGCTCTCGCGTCGCTTATAGGCTGTGATAAAACAGGCGGCAAAGAAGGTGAAATAATAGGATACATAAGTTCCCAGCACATTGGGGTGTCCCATGGTGCCAACGGCACCCACACGTTCCTCGCTGCGTGTTGCGGCCTCGGTGTCAAATATCTTGACCACGCTCTCCATGCCCAGCACGGGATAGCAGATGGCCAGCACAAAGTGCAGGATGACGGTCGCCGCCAGTCCCATGTAGATGCCATTGACCACGCTCTTGACCGAGAAACTGTTGGCAAACAGGTAGATGAATACCGCAAACGACAGCAGGTAGAAGACCTCGACCAGCGTCTGGCGCCGGGCCAGGTTATAGGGATTGGCGAGCGTGTAGCCCGCATAGGCGGCAAAAATGAGGAACAGCCACAGGTTGGGACGGCGTATGTGCCACGATTTCCGCTTTGCTACAATCCAGATAAGGAAGAGTGACATCGCATAGAACGGCCATATCGCCAGGCTGTTGCCAAACGAGCCGCTGGCATCGGCGTCGCCCTTGATGATGGGGATGTACAGGCGTGCAAAGCAGCACGAGAGCGTGTAGATGGCAATGAGGATCTCATGAACGCGAACCCGCGTCAAGCGTGTGCCTTCGCGCGCAACAAGAAACAGCAGCACGAAGCCCAGGGTCACAAATATGAGCGCTCTATCCATCTACAAAGAGGTGCCTGCAGAGCAGTGTTTTTAGTCCTTGTCCTTGTTGTCGCCGTAACCATAGCCGTAGGTGTTGTCGCCCGACGGCTTGGTGTCGTTCAGGACCACGCACATGTTCTTGAGCTGCTTGTTGGCTGCGATGCGGTTCATGAACTTGATGTGGTTGCGGCGTGTGTAGTTGGCGCGGGTGACATAGACGGTGGCATTGGTGTACTTGTCCAGGGCAAAGCTGTCGCTCACCATGGCCACGGGAGCCGAGTCAACGATGATGACATCGTAGCGCTCCCTCAAGTCGTTAAACAGGTCCTTGACGCGGTCGCCCAGCAGCAGCTCCGACGGGTTGGGCGGGATGGCTCCGCCCACCAGCACATCCAGTCCCTTGACCTCCTTGCACGGTTGTGCAATCTGGTCGATAGTCACGTCGCTGCGCGACAGGTAACTGGTCACGCCGGGCATCTCGTTCAGGTCGAGCATGGTAGCCAGTTTGGGCGAACGGATGTCCATGCCCACCAGTGCCACACGCTTGCCCAGCAGGGCGAACGACGAGGCGATGTTGGTGCTGATAAACGACTTGCCCTCGCCACTGACGCTGCTGGTGACCAGGATGACCTTGTCGTCCTCCTTGTTGAGCAGGAATTGCAGGTTGTTGCGCACATAGCGGAAGAGCTCCACGATCGACGATGTCTTGCCGTCCTTGACAACCAGTTGGGTGTTGTGACGGTTGTGGTGGATATGGCCGATGAAGGGCACCTGGGAAATCTCCTCGAGCTCTTCCTGGTTGGCAAACTTGGTGGTGAACAGGTCCTTGAGGTAAACGATGAGCATGGGCAGAATCAAGCCTGCGAGCAGTGCCATGGCCAGGATAATCATTTTATTGGGGCTGACGGGCGTGGTCTCGGCATAGGCGTGGTCCACAATCTTGCCCTTGGGCGTGGTGGCGGCAAGCACAAGCGCGTTCTCTTCACGTTTCTCGAGCAGGAAGGTGTACAGCGTGTTCTGGATGCCCTGCTGGCGCATCAGTTCGCGGGCTTCGCGCTCCTGAGTGGGCACTTGTCCCAGGTCGCCGGCGGTGGCATTGGCCTGGCCGCGCACCTTGTTCAGTTGCACGTCAACACCCTTGATAGAACTGTTGATGCCCTGCAGCACGTTATGGTGCATGGTCTCGAGTTGTTCATCGATTTGCTTGAGGGCCAGGTTGTCGCCCTTGGCCGAATGCATCAGCTCCTGGCGCTGGGCCAACAGGTTGTTGTAGGCCTTGATGCCGCTTGTTGCAGCGCTCGAGTCCACCTCAAAGGGGATATAGCTGTGCTTGTTGGCCGGATTGCTCACAAAGTCCCTGACCATGCTCAGCAACTGCTTGTTGGTCTCGAGCTTGATGATGGCCCGGTCGCTGATTTCCTGCTTGGCGATGGCCGACTTGACCTGCAACTCGGGATCCACAATCTTGTGGGCGCGCTTGTAGGATTCGATATCAGCCTCGCTGCTGGTCAGTCCCTTGTAGATGAGAGCCAGTCGTTCGTCAATGAACTTGGCGGTGTTGATGGCCTGTTCGTCCTTCTCGTGCTGGCCGCGCTCGTTGTACAGCTCCATGAGCTTGTTCAGGATGTCGATGCCGCGCGACTTGTTGTTGTCGGCAATACTCAGGTTGATGCCGTTAGACTTTTTGGTAGCCAGCTTGACCTTGACGCGCTTGTTGAGCCGCTCGCCCAGCATCTGGTTGCCAATCAGGCTGGCGGTGATGTGGCAAGGCTTGCCCTGCTTGTAGCGGTCGGTGGTCTTGATGGCAAAGGTGCCGTAGGTGGTCTTGAGAGCCGTGGGCAGGCTCACGTTCTTGACGTCGGCCAGCACATCCTTGCCGTTTGAGGCCTTGATGTTGGCCTTTCCGGCCTTGTCCAGATCGATTTTGAACTTGACAGCCGAGAGTGTGTCGAACATCTCTTCGGGTACAATCACCTCGACGGGCGAGGTGTTGTAGTGGTCCTTCTCGGGCTTGAACCATCCCCTGTCTTCGATATAGGTGCGGTTAAGCCCCAGTTGCTTGATCACCTGGGTGCACAACTCCTGTGACGAGAAAACGATCATCTCGTCATCTACCTTGCTGCCCTGGCCCATGAGCTTCATGCTCTTGAGCAGGCTGGCACCGGCACCGGCACCGTTGTCGTCTTGGGCGACAAGGACGACCGCTTTCATGTTATAAATGCGCTTGGCCACCTTCAGGTAGGCAAACGCGAGTGATATACATGCTATGAGCGACAACAGGAATAGCCACCAGTATCGCTTGTACTTGCGAACAAATGCGCCAAAGTCCACAATCTGCTCCTCTTGTTGAGCGGTGGGAGGTGTATTGAATTGAGCCATGATAGTTTTAGTAAGAACATTATCGGGTGAGCGCGATGATCAGCGATGCGATGACCGAGACACTGCTCACGATGGTCGAAATGACCGACAACTTAAAAGCGTTATTCTGGTTATACTTGGAATTGTCGATGCGGATTTGGTTGGGCTCCACATAGACCACGTCGTTCTGCTTGAGGTAGAAGTAGGGCGAGTTAAACACCTCGCTGCTGGTCAGGTCCAGGCGGTGATAGGTGCGCTGGCCGTTCTCGCTGCGGATGACGAAAACGCGGTCCCGCTTACCGTAGTCGGTGAGGTCGCCACACTGCGACAGCGCGTCGAGGACGGTGAAGTGCTGGCGCTCGGCAACGATGCGTTGCGGAGTCTTCACCTCGCCCATGACATCGATCGAGAAATTAACGATGTCCACTTTGACATAGGGGTCTTTCACGTCCTGGGCAACCATCGCGGTGATCTCGCTGGCAATCTGGGCTGTCGTCTTGCCGCTGGCGTGGAAACGTCCCAGCAGGGGCAGCATGATGTTGCCTTGCTCGTCAACGATGTAGGTCTGGGTACGCGGTTGCGTCGTGAGGCGCAAGGCGCTGCGTGTGGCAGGGTTTTCCATGGGCAGATTATAGGCCGCGGTGGCCTCGGGTACAGCCGATGTCACTGAAATCAACAACTCGTCATCGGGTTGAATGACAATGGGATAACGGCTTTGAGCATCGGGCAACGTGCCGCTGGGCGCGTCTTCCAGATTATGGAAATATGCCAGGTCGTTCTTGGTGGTTTGGCACGAGAACAATAGGAAAGAAACAACCAGCATGAGGGCTAATCTTGATTTCATAATGACTATAAAATAAATAATGTTTTCTAATAGAAACGATAAAAGGCGACAATTATTTTATTCAGCCCTGCCTTTTGGCTAATTTGGACGGTAGCAGGCCTCGTAACTCGTCGCGGCACAGCAACATGAGCAATGCGATGGCCAGCACCGCAACTGCGATGTCGACAATCATGGGCTGGCTGTGATAGAACGGAATGGCGCACAGCAGCATGACTGCAACAGGGATGGCCGTCTTCTTGTAGATGCTGAGTATGAAATAGCGCTTCATGTCGTGCCAGCGGTAGAAGACCAGCACCAGGTTGGTCACCAGCAGGGTGACAATCACGCCATAGACGCCCAGCGGCTTGATGAGCGCGAAATTGAGTGCCACGTTGACTGCGGCGGCGAGCACGATGGCGGGCAGGGTGCGCTTGGTGTCCTTGGCGCACTGGTAACCCATGTCGAAGAATGCCGCCAGGGCAAAGATCACCGACGACAGGGCGAGCGGGTAGATGAAGTTGAGGCTCTCGCCATACTGCTCATCGACCAGCCAGCCATAGTTGACCTTGAGCAGGAACACATATCCCACAAAGATGATGGCCAGCAGAAAGATGTAACTGTTGAACATCTTGGAGAAAAAGCGGTCGCGGTCGGGGCTGTTATACTGCAGGATGGCGGTCTCTTGCCATGCCTGGTAGAAGATGATGGCCAGTGTGTTGATGATGCCGGTGAAGCGGATGGCAACGGCATACACGCCGTTGATGTCCAGCCCCAGGTAGTGGGTGATGAACAGGCGGTCGCTGCTGCCCGTGAGCCACCAGCACAGCGATCCGGGCAGCAAGGGCAGGGTGTAACGCAGGATGTCGCGCCTGAGCTCGCGCGAGTTGATGTGCCAACGGGTGTGCCGGGTGATGAGTCGCACCTTGGCCTCGACCAGCACGAGCGCCAACACACGCGCCACGATGTTGGCCAGGAAGATGCCGCGGATGCCCATGCCCATCTTGACGACAAAAAGAACACTGAACGCGCCGATGCCCAAGGCCGACAAAATGCCCACCGTGACAAAGGCGCGGTTGTTGCCCAATCCCCTGAAGACCTGGGAATACACCTCTTGCAGCGACATGGCGATGAGCAGTCCCAGCACATAGCCGAGGTATTGCACGCTGGTCACCAGTGACATGGCGATGGCGACCAGGACCGACACGGTAATCGTCGTGAGCATCGTGCGCGAGACGAAGGTCACGATGCGCTGGCGCTGGGTGTCGTCGTCACAGTCGAGCAGAAACCTGAAGGCTCCATCGCGCAGCTGCAAGGTGACAAACGGGATGAGCAGCATGCACACCGTAAAGCACAGGTCATAGTACCCAAAGTCGTCGGGTGCGATGAAGTGGGTATATAACGGCACCATCAAGAACGTGATGATCTTGGAGCCGATATTACCTATGGCATACACGCCGATGTCCTTGATGAATTTGGACGCGCGGCTGGTTGGTTTTTTGTTCCCGTCTGTCGTCATTTCTGTTTTTGCGGGTGCAAAATTACAAAATATTTGGTTTTATAGAGGTTCTTTCGTCAATTGTTTGTAATTTCGCATGGTAATTAGAGACTTAAAACCAGTGGGACTTGTGAGGCCCATGTGCCCGCAATGTGCCCATAATGAATGAAATCTGGCTTGATAAAGACAATCAATTCATGGCGTGGACTCGTGGCTGTGGCGGTGGTGCTGTTCCACTGCGGCGTGGGGTGGATATATAACGTGGCGGTATCGGGCGTGACGTTTTTCTTCATCTCGAGCACCTTTTTGCTGGCCATGCGACACCCCTTTGAACGCATAACGGCGCGGGACTACGGCCGCTTTGTGCTCGGGCACGCGTTGCGGTTATATCCGCTTCACTGGCTGGGGCTGGCATTGCTGATTGTGATTGCCCTGACCCTGTGCCATTCACCCATCGACTGGGGCGCAACGGCACTCAGTGCCCTGTTGCTGCAGGCCTGGTCGCCCGTGCACGAGGTGCATTACGGGCTCAACTCGGTGGCGTGGTACATGAGCGCGTTGCTGTTTTGCTACATGATATATCCCTTCATGGCTTGCTGGATGAGGCGGTGGCGCCTGTGGCACAGGGCCTTGTTGTCGTTAGTGCTGGCTGTGGCGCTGGCCGTGATGCTCCTGCCGCTCGACATACCTCATCGCGAGGCGATCTTTGTCAATCCTGCCAGCCATGTGCTTGATGTGTCGGTTGGTTTGTTGCTCTTCCACCTCTATCGCCGGTTCAAGGACCGTATGGCCGGGGTGGGCTTTATCCAGGCCACGGCGCTCGAGGCCGGTGCGTTGTTGCTGCTGGCCGCGGTGATTGGCGTCAATGTGTCGACGACCTGGATCAGGCCGTGGGAGGACGATATCATCTGGTTGCTGCCTCAAGGAGCCATCCTTGTGGTGATGGCGCTGCTGAATGGGCGTGAAGGCGCCCTGGGACGGGTGATGCTGTGCCGCCCGCTGCAATGGCTGGGAAGCATCAGTTTCGAGATGTTTGTCCTGCAGTTTGTGGCCTTCAGACTCTATAACTATGTTGTGGCGCCCGCGATAGGGCACTTCACGGGCTGGAACGTGTACTCGTGGCTCCCGTGGATGGCTTTGCCGTTGCTCATGCTCATCTCGTGGGTGGTGAACCGCTGTTTTACACGGCCCTTGTTTGCGATGATTAAACAAAAGCTTTAACGTTGATCCTGTAATGATTAAGTCGATAAATGGCTGGCGCGCCGTCTTCGCGCTGATGATAGTCCTGTTTCATGTGGGTGTGGCCGACCTTGAAGAGATGACTTGGGCGGGTGTTACCTTCTTTTTTATGGCAAGCGGTTTCCTGCTGGCGTTGAAGCATCCGTTTGAGCGCCTCGACGGGCAGTCATGGCGGCACTTTGCCTGGAACCATGCCGTCAAGTTGTTTCCGCTTCACTGGCTCACGCTGGTCATTTGGATCGCGGCCATGGCTGTGCTGGGCCTGCTGGTGATCAAGCCGCTGGCGCTGGTTGCCAATGCGTTGCTGCTGCACAGCTGGTCGCTCAGCCATTCGGTCTATTTTTCTTATAACAGGTTCTCGTGGTTCCTGAGCACATTGCTCTTTTGCTACCTGTGCTACCCGTTGCTGTCCAATTGGCTCTCGTCCATGAGATTGCGGAGCCGACTCGTCATTGCCGCGTCGCTGGCGCTTATCGACATCGTTGTGCTGGCCATCACTGGCTCAAACGATTACTACCGCACGGCGCTCTACGTTTTTCCCCCTGTGCGCATCATCGATTTCATCATCGGCATGGTCCTTGCAGGCACCGTCGCCCGCGTGAGGGAGTTGCCCGTCATCGGCAAGGGCGGCAGCGGCACCGATGCCGAACTGATAGCGCTAGCCCTGCTCTCGGTGGTGGTAATGAGTTACCGCTCCTATGGCTGGTTGCTCCCCTGGAGCGATGCCATCGTGTGGTGGCTGCCGGTGGCAGTGATACTGCTGTCGTGCGTCATCTATGACAGGCGTGAGGGCTTTGTTGGCAAGTTTCTGGCTTCCAGGCCGTTGCAGTGGCTTGGAGACGTCAGTTTCGAAATTTTCATCCTGCAAGGAGTAGCTGCACTCATTTTCAACTACCTGTGTGCCCCTGCACTGGCACACCTGGGATTTGGCCATCCGTCGCCCTTCGACACACCGTGGGACAAAAGCCCTTTCAGCGTCAGCCCTTATAGCCTGATTCCCTGGTTCATACTACCCATCGACATACTGCTCGCATGGTTGGTGAACCGCCTGTTCACGCGCCCCGTGTCGCGGATGCTGCGCCGCTGACGCATCCATGCCTCGACGCTGTTGTCCGGGCGGTGGAGTGCCGGGTTTTCTCACTGTTTTTTGCTTTTTGAGCAATAACGATGGGAAATTTGCGTTATTAAGGTTAAATGGACCTGACTAAGCTTAGACATATTGTGTTGTGGATAATGCTGTTGTCGCTGGGGTGTGCAAGCCTGCATGCCCAGGACAATGACATGATTTTGAACCGTCCCTATGCCGATACCAAGAAGGTTCACTTCGGTTTCTCGGTGGGTATGAATTTTCAGAATCTTGCCATTACCAACAACGGCTTTATCACCGATGACTGGGAGGAGTGGTACGCCGACGTGACCGCTCACTCGCCAGGCTTCAGTGTGAATGTAATGGCCGACTACCGCATTGCCGAGCACTTTAACTTGAGGATATCGCCGGGCCTGTACTTTGGCAACAAGGTGGTGCGCTACTTGAACCACAAGGGATCCCCCCAGTTGGAGTTGCAGGACCACTACCAGCAGAGCCAGAATATCAAGTCGACCTATATCGTGGTGCCCATCGACTTGAAGATGAGCGCCAAGCGTTATCACAATATGCGACCCTACTTCACGGCTGGTGCCATGTATGCTCAGGACTTAGCCAAGGATCGCAGCGACCAGTTGAAGCTCAAGAACGCCGATGTCATGCTCACGGTGGGCATGGGTTGCGATTTTTACATGCCGTTTTTCAAATTGTGTCCAGAGGTGAAATTTTGCTTCGGCCTGAAGAATCTGCTAGAGCGCAACCGTCCTGATCTGGAAGATAATCCCGAAGTGTACCGCTTCACCCAGAGCGTGAACAAAGTCAAGAGCAACATGGTTGTGGTCACCTTCTACTTTGAATAAAGGATAGAAAACCAGTAATGACGATTAAGTTATTCAACATAATAAGACGCTTGCTTGCCGTGGCGGTGATGACAGCCTGTGTCACACTGGGCGCAATGGCCCAGACCGACGCGGCCATGTCACACTTCTGGGCGGGGCAGGGCTATTATAATCCAGCCGTTGCGGGCGAATTGAGCGCTATCAGGATGATCCTGGGCAGCCGCATGCAATGGGTCGACATCAAGCATGCCCCCATGACCTTTTATCTCACCGTTGACATGCCCTACAAGTTGCTGGAGCAGCGCTTTGGCGTGGGTGTCAAGGCCGAGTTTGAACGCATGGGTCTGTTTACCAACACGCGCATTGGCGCGCAGATAGCCTGGCGCAAGAAGATAGGCAAGGGATATGCCAGCATCGGCATTCAGCCGGGCATCTTCTCCCAGACCTTCCGTGGTGCCGAGAGAAGGATTCCAGAGGATGATGACTATCACCAGAGTAATGACCCAGCCATTCCCAACATGGATGTGTCGGGAACGGTGTTTGATGCCAATGTGGGTGTTTACTACTCGCATCCCAGGTTCTGGGCCGGTTTGTCGGTGACTCACGTGACCTCGCCCCATATCGAAATGAAGTCTAGCCGTGAAGCCGTTGACGTCTACGAATTCAAGACAAGTCCTGGCTATTATTTTATGGCTGGCGGCAATATTCCGATTAATAATACGTTATTTGAGGTACAACCCTCGGGTATGTTTGCATATACCCAGAACTTCTGGACTGCCCAGATTGCGGCTCGTTTGCGATATAACCGCCTGCTCAACATTGGCGTTGGTTACAGGTATCAGGACGCAGTGACGGCCTTTGTCGGCATCAACCTGAAGGATGCCTATATCGGTTATGCCTACGATTATCCCGTATCGGCCATCAGCAAGGCAACCTTTGGCAGCCACGAGGTGTTTGTGACCTATAACGTGAAGTTGGACCCGAAGGAGAAAAACAAGAACAAACAAAAAAGCGTACGCTTAATGTAAGAATATGAAGAAACTAGTTTTGATATTGTTGGTCGCTCTAGCGACAGTGTCGTGCAGTTCTATCCGCAAGGGTGGTTCCGGCGGCGGCGAGGTTACCGGTATCGGTGCCCCCGTGTTTAACGAGACCACGCCCTATGGCATGGTGCTTGTTGACGTTGGCTCGATGCGTGAGGGACCCAATGAGCGGGACTCGGTCTGGGGACTCGACTCCACAGCCCATGGCGTGTCGGTCGACGCGTTTTGGATGGACGAGATGGAGGTGAGCAACTCCAAGTACAAGCAGTTCGTTTATTGGGTGCGTGACTCGATTATCCGCGAGCGTCTTGCCGATCCCGCCTATGGCGGTAACGAGGAGTTCAAGATCGAGGAGGACAAGGACGGTAACCCCGTGAAACCGCACCTCGACTGGAGCAAGTCCATCCCCTGGAAGAACCCCAGCGAGGACGAGGAGCGTGCCATCGAGAGCGTTTACCGCATCAACCCCATCACTGGCGTGAAGGAACTTGACGCCTCACAGATGAACTATCGCTACGAGGTGTATAACCTGACCGAGGCAGCCAAGCGCAGGCACCGCTTCGACGCCGAGCGCCGCGACTACAACACCGACCATGAGGTGGACTACACGGCTCCCACCATCAGCAAGGATACCGCGTTTATCGATGATGATGGCCGCATCATCCGCCAGACCATCACCCGCGCCTTGCAGAGCGACTATGACTTCCTGAACACTTACATCGTTAATATCTACCCCGACACCACGTGCTGGGTGAACGACTTTGAGAACGCCTACCAGGAGCCCTATGTGCGCATGTACTTTGCCAACGGCAATTACAACAACTACCCCGTGGTGGGCGTGAGCTGGGAGCAGGCCAACGCCTTTTGCCACTGGCGCACCGAGTTCCTCAAGAAGTCGCTGGGCAACCAGGGCATCTATGTGGAGCCGTTCCGCCTGCCCACCGAGGCCGAGTGGGAGTTTGCCGCCCGTGCGGGCCAGAACAAGAACAAGTACCCGTGGGACGGCGACCTGCCCCTGACGGTGGACGAGGGCTGCTTCTATGCCAACTTCAAGCCCGACGAGGGTAACTATGTGAAAGACGGTTACATCATCTCCTCGCCAGTGGGGACCTATGAGCCTAACGACTATGGCTTGTATGACATGGCAGGTAACGTGAGTGAATGGACCTCTACCGCCTATACCGAGAGCATCGACCGAATGACCGACGACATCAACCCTGAATACCGCTACTATGTGGCCCAGGACGACCCCTATAAGATGTCGCGCAAGATTGTTCGCGGCGGCTCGTGGAAGGATGTGGTTCACAATCTGCGTTCCGACCTGCGCATGTGGGAGTACCAGAACGAGCAGAGGAGTTACATCGGATTCCGCTGCGTGCGCTCCAAGGTGGGCATTGTCAAGGGCAAGCGCAAAAATTGCTGCAAGGACTAATCCTACATTGTAATATATAGAAAAAAACAATCATCACACTCATTTTTTCATAGTTCAAGTAACAATGGGTAAAATCAAGAGATATAAAAAGAAAGCTGGTCGTTTCTTGAAGAGCGACAGCGGACAGCGTTTTTTCAACTTTGCCTACAGTATCGGTGCCGCTATCGTAATCCTGGGCGCTTTGTTCAAGATTCTGCACATGCCGCTGGGTAACCTGTTGCTCAGTGTCGGCATGGGTACCGAGGTTCTCATGTTCGTCCTCACGGCATTTGACAAGCCCGAGAAGGAATACCACTGGGAAGAAGTCTTCCCAGTCCTGGCAAGCCAGGATCCTGAAGACCGTCCCGACTTCAGCAGTGGTGGTGGCATCATCATCGGCGGAACCGGTGGCGGCGAAGGCAGCGAAGGCGGCAGCATCAATGTGAGCGTGTCCGAGGCCAAGAGCGCCGTCGGTCTGCCCCAGGGTGTGAACTTGAGCGAGGAGGACACCCTGTCGCTGAGCGAGAGCATCGCCAAGATGGCCGCTGCCAGCGACCAACTCTCGCG